>NZ_JBFRVF010000020.1:0-152967 GCF_041475025.1 Vibrio sp. 10N.222.49.C12
CTTAAGGTTCTGTCTATGAACGTTTAATAGTCATTTTTTAACTCCACTTCTTTATAGATAATATTGGTTCTGTTCCAATATATTTAAATTAATTCGTCGTTTTCTTATTACTGTATATCTAATAAAATAATTAAATTCTAATTACGGTAAATAAAAACGCCTGAACGATTATTTTTCACTTTTCCTTTTTGGTAAGTTAACTCACCATTTACAAATACACTTTCGATTCCCTCAGCAACTGACATAGGATTTTCAAATGTTGCTGTGTCTTTAATATTCTTTGGGTCAAATAAAACTAAATCGGCAAATGCGTCTTGGCGAATCTCACCTCTTCCCGCGAGGTTATAGCGCTTCGCAGACATTCCGGTCATTTTGTGAATCGCTTCTGGCAGCGCAAACAGTTTTTCCTCTCGGCAGTAATGACCTAAGACTTTCGGGAAGGTGCCCCACAATCTTGGATGTGGATGCGGGTCATTTGGTAAACCATCAGAACCAACCATGGTCAGCTTGTATTTCAATACGCGCTTTACGTCGTTCTCATCCATGCAGTGGTAAACCGCACCGGCTGGTTGAAGCGCTTTTGCTGCGTCCATCAGTGGTAGGTTCATCTCATCAGCAATCTGCTTAAGCGTTTTGCCTGCATGTTCAGGCTTTGCTTTAGACCAAGTGATGAAGATGTCGAAATCGTCTGTCACCTGTTTCAGATCTAATGTCGAAGAGCTCGCTGAGTATGGATAGCAGTCGCAAGACACATCTTGGTGCTCTGAAACCTTGTCCATCAAATCAAGCACTTCAACGGTTCTGCCCCAGTTACCTGCACCTGCACATTTAAGGTGAGAGATAACAACCGGTACTTTCGCGTATTGCCCAGTCTCAAACGCTTCTTCCATCGCGCTTAAGATCTCTTCGAATTCGGTACGCATATGCGTGGTATAGATGCCGTCATGGCTAGAAAGCACTTTCGCTAACTGCATCACTTCGTTGGCATTAGCTTGTTTCGCGCTGGCGTAAGCCAAGCCTGAACTCAAACCCAGTGCACCCTGCTCCATCGCTAAATCAAGGTTGGTTTGCATTACCGCGATTTCTTCTTCGCTTGCGGTGCGTTGTAGGTCGTCCATCACTTGGTTACGCAGTGTGGTGTGGCCAACTAACGCTGCTACGTTCACCGCTGGTTGCGCTTGCTCTACGGCTTGTGCATACGCGGCAAAGGTTGGGTATTTGAAATCAGCCTGCGCGCCTAATAGGTTCATTGGGTCTGGTGGATCGCCCGCCAAAACCGTTGGCGATGCGCTGATGCCACAGTTGCCAACAATTACGGTTGTCACGCCTTGGCTGATCTTTGGTAGGCAGTCTGGGTAACGAATTACATTGGTATCGTCGTGTGTGTGTACATCGATGAATCCAGGAGCCAATGCTAAGCCTGCTCCCTCAACCAACTGGCTACAATCTTCATGATCGACTTTGCCAATTTCGGCGATTTTTCCATCTCGGATTGCTACATCGGCACAAAACGATTGTTCGCCGGTGCCATCAAACACCTCTACATTTTTAATTATCGTATCGAACAACATTTCTCACTCTCTCAATCCACTCTGTTGATGGAGCTATATTAGAAATCCAGCCGATTATTTTCAGTGACAAAACACACATAATATTTTAATTTGTGTGATAGTTTCTATCACAAAACACATTACAGATATATTTAAACATTAAATAACAACCACTTAAATCATGTTAGGAATCAGCAATGAAAAACCCTGCACAAAAAGATGTTATAAAGTATCAAAAAGATAGTTTCATCTTGACTGAAAAAGGCCAAAAAGGGAGAGCAGTATCACAATCTGAGAACGGTGTTTATCGACTGGTTGATGAAGACATTTCGCTTCCGGTAGCAATTATCAAACAATCAGCGTTGACCAATAACCTGAATTGGATGCAATCATTCGCCGATCATCATCAGGTTAAATTGTCGCCACATGGCAAAACATCGATGACGCCTGATTTCTTCCGTCAACAGCTAGAAAATGGCGCTTGGGGAATTACCGTTGCGACACCTGCACAAGCAGAAATTGCAGCAATGGCAGGCGCAAAAAGAATCATCATGGCTAACCAATTGGTAGGTAAAACCAACATGGCGATCATCGAACAGCTTATTAGTGAGTTCGACGTTGATTTCTATTGCTGTGTGGATTCATCGGTAAACGTGCAGCAACTCAACCAATACTTCGCCAACAAAAAGCAGACGCTAAAAGCTCTAATCGAGTTTGGTGTTCCGGGTGGCCGTTGTGGTTGTCGTTCACCTCAAGAAGTTTTAGAACTGGCTCAAACCATTCAAGATACGCCTGCACTTTCGCTAGCGGGTATTGAGGTGTATGAGGGCGTGATTCATGGCGACAATGCCGAGCAAGACATTCGTACCTTCTTAAACCAAGCGCTGACCTCGGTCGAAAGCCTCGCATCAGACGGTTTAATTACCGGTCAACCTATCATCACTGGTGCAGGTTCGGCTTGGTATGACGTGGTTGCAGAATGTTTAGCGAACCTAACCGATTACTTGGCGATCATCCGCCCGGGTTGTTATGCCATTCACGACACAGGCATCTACCTAGACGCTCAAAGCAAAGTGTTGCAGCGTGCCCAAGTAAACCAAGGTTACGCGTGTGAATTGGGTGGAGATCTGGAATCGGCACTTGAGGTATGGGCGTATGTAATCTCTCGCCCAGAACCGACTAAACTAGTGGTTGGGCTAGGCAAGCGTGATGTGGCCTTTGATGCGGGTTTACCTATTGCCGAACGCGGCTATCGCAATGGCAAAGCTATCTCTGTGAAAGGGCTGACTGCGACCGCCGTGATGGATCAGCATACCTTTGTTGAAACGGACGGCTCTTCTGAGATTGAAGTGGGAGACATGATTGCCTTCTCAACCTCACACCCGTGTTTAACCTTCGATAAGTGGCGCTACATTGCCATCAGCGATGACGACCATCAGGTAACAAACTGGGTGAAAACCTGCTTCTAGTTCGATTTTTCAATAAGCTAGAATCAGCGAAGCAATAAGATATACTAACGGGGCTAAGGCTTAGTTTTTAATGGATTAGTGCTCATAAAAAGCTAAAGAGCTTGCTTCTTACGAGCTAGATTCTTAATAACTAGGTAATAACGATTAGCCCCATCAACAAAGGATCAGGATTCTTGAGTTTAGAAGTAGATATCATTTCACAGATAACGGAGCGTTTTCCCGCTCTTCGTGATGCAGAGAAAAAAGTCGCTAAGCTGATCATGGACGACATTGATTTTGCTGCCAATGCCAGCATCACAGAGCTTGCTGAAAGCGCTCAAGTGAGTGAAGCCACCATTACACGTTTTGCTAAAGCGATCGGTTGCAGCAACGTACGTGATATGAAGATTAAGTTGGCTCAGACGCTAACCGTTGGCCAGCGCTTTATCCTCGAACCGGTTGACCAAACGGGTTATCAAGGTATCTACGAATCGATCAAGCAAAGCCTAGACATCAACCGCACCTTGTTCAAAGAGCAAGACGTTGAAACCGCAGTCAGCTGGCTGCATAACGCCAGACAAATCATTGCTATCGGCATGGGTGGTGGTTCGACTATCGCCTCTCAAGAACTGCAACACCGACTGTTCCGATTGGGCTATCCAGTGGTGTCGTACAACGATGGCTTGATGTCACGTATGGTTGCTGCCACGGCAGATGCCAATGACGTGATGGTGATGATTTCAGCGACAGGCTTTACGCCAGTGATCACCGAAACCGCCGAATTAGCCAAGCAGTACGGACTTAAGATTATTGCGATTACGCCACAAGATACACCGCTAGCAAAAATTGCCGATATCTTGTTACCCATCAAGCATATGGAAACCGATTTCATCTACAAACCATCGGCTTCTCGTTACGCAATGTTGGCACTAGTAGATGTGCTTTCGATGGGAATCGCAGTCAATCACAAGAACCGTTCGCGCGACAAACTGCGTCGCTTGAAAGTTGCGCTCGATTCTTACCGAGGCGGTGGCGATAGACAGCCTCTCGGTGATTAACGAATCAAGGATAGAATGGACTTAAATTCTGGTGCGCGGCAGTCCTTTACCAGTTCATATAAGCTCATTTCCAATCCTGTGATTTGGATACCAGCATCCATTAATCGGCGGATTGCCAGATCCTTGTTGAGCGCCGTTCTTGAACTAATACAGTCGCCAACTACCTGAACATTGTACCCAAGTTCCAACAACCCCATTGTGGTTTGATAAACACAAATGTGAGCCTCAATACCACACACTAACCAAGTATCCACGTCCTTGGCTTGCACCGCCTCAACAAACTTAGGCTCATCACACGCGTTGAAAGTGAATTTGGGTATCGGCTTAGCATCACTCAATAGGTCATTCAGTTCGTCGACCGTAGCACCTAACTTTTGTGGGTTCTGCTCCAAGCTAATAATTGGCAACCCCAAAATCTGCGCTCCTTGAGCTAACTTTCCGCAATTAGCAATCAGCGTATCGCTCTCATCAACAAGGCGTGCGAGCTTGCCTTGTACGTCCACAACCACCAAACCTGTGTTTTGTTTCGTTAGCATGTTTATTCCTTGTTTTAAACAGCCTGACTCACTAAGCAACCTGATGTGTATTTTTTCTACTATGTAACGATTCAGCTTACAAAGCCATACAGTAATACATACAAGACTACGGAATAATACTCACCAACGGTCGAAAGGGCGCAAAATAAAAATTATTGATACTGGCATGACATTTAAGAGTGAGTAACAAAGATGAACAAGATAACGAAATCAGCATTAGCACTGGGTTTAATCAGCACAGTTTCTCTTCCAGCTTTGGCTGCAGGTACTGACGGCGGTGCGTACATTGGTGGCGGACTTAGTGTCTACCAAGATTCTGATACAGATGGTCAAGGTAGCTTAGATTCAGATGGCATGGGCTACAACCTATACGGTGGCTACCAGTTCAACCGTATCGTTGGTGTTGAACTTGGCTACAACGATTACGCAGACTACAAAAAAGGTACAGAAAAAATGTCTCCAACGTCTGTTTCTGTATCAGCAAACCTAGGTTACACGTTCGACAACACGATTCGTCCGTTCGTATTGGCTGGTTTAAGCTCTGTTGACCTACACGCAAATAAGAGCGCTGGTTACGATGATGACAGCGGTACCGGTTTCCACTTTGGTGTTGGTGTTGAATACACGCCAATCGAACATCTAACACTACGCCTAATCTCACAAGCAGACGCAGTGAGTGTTGAGAACGACTACGGCTTTAAGAAAGAAGACAAAACACTTGCCTTCAACAGCATTAGCTTCGGTGGTTCTTACAACTTCTAATGTGATTGAACCACATAGAATAAGCTGAACATACTAATTCACTTTGCTGTTCCACCTTGTCATGAAGGTCACTCAGTAAAGTGAATTTTTTGTTTCTACACGCACTATCGCGTCATTTCACTTTAGCCGGTTTATCGCTCACCATTACTTACTGAGCTTTATGCGTTGATATTAGAGCTTTCTTGGTAGCGAGACTAAAATAAAGGGATAAGAGACGCAGGAAAACAAGACCTATGAATCTACCAAGCTTTAACATGTCGATAAACAAGCTGCCTTTTGTGTTGGCCGTGTATTATCTGCTTGTCGTTAACTTGCCTATCTCACGCGAACTGTTCAATATTCTTAGTGCCTCACAAGCCGAAAGCATTGGGTTTATCATCTCGATCCCATTTTTCTTTCTCGCCGCATTCAACTTTATCTTTCAAGTATTCAACTGGCCGATATTCGCCAAAGCTTTTTTTATCTTGTTACTACTTACTTCCTCTTTAGTCAGCTACAGCATGTTCAACTACGGCATTTTTGTAGACTATGGAATGATAGAAAACGTCTTCGAAACCAACAGCGGAGAGGCTGCTAGCTACCTAAGCAGCTATTCTATTTTATGGTTTGTTCTGATGGGAGGAGTCCCGTCACTGCTGCTTTTATTTACGGATCTTGAAAAAGAATCTTGGAAAGATTTTGCTATTTGGAAGGCGATTGGATTGCTCTCTTCGTTGATTGTCATAGCGATTATTGCTGGACTGTTTTACAAAGATTATGTGTCGATTGGTCGTAATAACTCTCATCTTAAAAAGATGATCATTCCGACCGAATACGTAGCATCAACAGTCAAATACATCAATAACACCTACATCAAACAGCCCATCCCCTATCAAGAATTGGGATTAGATGCTCAACTCAAGCCACAAGCAAAAGCGGCAACCAAACCGACCTTATTGGTGTTTGTGCTTGGCGAAACCGCTCGCGTGTATAACTACCAATATTATGGCTATGAGAGAGAAACCAACGCTCATACCAAGCCTTATAACCCGATATTTTTCTCTGATGTTCAGTCGTGCGGTACAGCCACCGCAGTTTCAGTACCCTGCATGTTCTCGAACATGAATCGCAGCAACTATGATCGCGACAAAGCCTACAACCAAGATAACGTGGTCGACATTATGAACCGCGCGGGCATTCACTCTATTTGGAGAGAACATGATGGTGGGGATAAGGCGGTCGCACATCGAATCAAAGAGATGACGCTCATCGCCAAAGACAGCGACCCATTGTGTAATAACGACGTATGCTACGACACAGCGATGCTAGAGAACTTCGAACAAGATACGCAAGATCTCAAGCAAGATAGCATCATTTTCTATCACATTGCGGGATCTCACGGCCCAACGTACTTTGAGCGTTATCCAGAAGAACATAAGAAATTTACGCCTGACTGCGCTCGTGCAGATATCGAAAACTGTACCAAAGAGGAAGTGGTTAACACCTACGACAACACCATCTTGTATACGGATTTCTTTCTCTCACAGGCTATGCAAAAACTAGAGAAACTCACCGATAAGTACAACGTGGCGCTGATGTACATTTCCGATCATGGTGAATCTTTAGGGGAAAACGGCGTCTACTTACACGGCATGCCTTATTCATTGGCACCGAAAGAGCAAACCCATGTGCCTATGATCATGTGGATGTCTGATGGTTTCGCCGAGCAGAAAGGGATAAACCAAACCTGCTTGAGGAAAGCGGGCAAAGAACAGAGCTTCTCCCAAGACAACCTGTTTGACTCTTTACTCGGCCTAATGGATGTACAAACTAAAGAATACCGAGAGAACCAAGATATCTTCGCTGCGTGTCGCTAGTGCTTTTGCTTATGTAAACCATCGGAAAACTCGAGTTGCCTGAGCAAGCTCTCCGCAACCTCCCCTAAAAAGAAAAGACCTCGGTCTTTTCTTTTTTTTGTCGCTAACATGGAGCCAGAGTGCTAATTTATAACGACGAAACAATGAGCTACATTTAATAGAGACAATAATGGAAGAGTCCGTCGTACTCCAAAGACCAACATGTCTTATTAGACTTCATCTCACTCACATCGCTCATTGAACTTACCACGATTAAGCTCAGTTCAATACCGCGCCTGAATGGCGCCTAATATCAATGTTTACGTCATATCATTAAGGACAAATGAATGGACGCTTTCATAATTTCAAGCTGGCAATTTTCTGAGGGGGTGGCACATGAACACACCACCAGCCCAGCCTCATTCGAGCAATCAACTTGGTATCACTGCCAAAGAGATGCTGACGGTTTGAGAGAATGGCTCCACAGTAATACGGTTCCAAATGCCATCATCGATTCATTACTCACCGATGACACCCGCCCTCGGTTCGAACAATTTGGCCACGACTGTTTTTTGATGATTCTGCGAGGCATTAATCTAAACGAAGGTGCTAACCCTGACGACATGCTTAGCCTACGCATCTTATGGTACAAAGGCACTTTAATATCGACACGTAAAGTTCCTTCAAAAGCGGTCAGTAATCTGATATCTGATCTCAAACAAAACCAAGGCCCTACATCATTACCTGATGTGTTGTTGGGCATGATCCGTGGAATCAACCACAGCATTTCAACCTTCCTAGCACCCGTCGAACTATTAATTGACGAGTTAGAATCTACATCCAATATCGACATAAGATCCATTAACGCTCTACATTCAAGGCTACTCAGACTAAGGCGTTATTTGAAGCCACAGAAATACGTTTTTGAAGATTTAATGAGTGACCTACCTGCGCCATTGAGTAAGCACAACAGTCATATAAAGAACAGCCTTGATACCATCCTGAGAATTAACGAGTCTGTTGAGTTTTACATCGAACAAATTAATGTATTTTTAGCGAGCCTAAGTCAGCAACAAGCTGAAAAAATGAATAGAAATACGTACCTATTTTCTATCATTGCAGGTATTTTCCTCCCTGCTGGGTTTTTCACCGGTTTACTGGGTGTCAATATCGCTGGGATACCCGGAACAGATAACCCGATAGCATTTCCACTATTTTGCGTTGGGCTGCTCGTGGTCATAGCGGCAGAGGTCGTTATTTTGAAAAAATTGAGGTTTATTTAATGGTTGAGTTTTTGCAATCCAATATGTGGCTTAGACAAGTAGTTTTAGGTTTACTTCTTATCACTGTGTATTGGGTGATCAAACGCTTAGGTAAGAACTGGATAGAAACATTAGCGGAAAATAAGCGTGTCGAATTGAAGCGAAAGCAGTTCGTGATTAAGTGTTTCAATATTGTTCTGTTTCTACTCTTCATCGCTGTGTTTACGATTGTTCTTAACTTGGGTTTTGGTGATATTTCTCTGTTCTTGTCTTCGATATTTGCGGTGCTGGGTGTCGCTTTATTCGCGCAATGGTCGATTCTAAGTAACCTCACAGCCAGCGTACTAATATTTTTCGTCTTCCCTTATCGCATTGGCGACAGAGTAAGAGTCGCGGAGAAAGACGAAGACATCAGCGGTGTGATCATCGATATCACCATGTTCCATGTTATTCTTCGACACAGTTCGGGCAACATTATCACCTACCCTAATAACCTGATCCTACAAAAAGGCGTAATCAAAGTTTTGGTTGAACCGGAAGCAAAAAGTGAAGCAGGTGATACTGAGCTAACCAAAACTGAAAATTCAGAATCATAAGATTTACTGGTGCCTTAGATATCGGCAAGTCAAACAGATAGACACAGCGAACTGATTCGTAAGATATTAAAAGAGCTTAGTTCGACATGGATTGCAAAACTTGGCGATAAAGGACATTAGAGAGAAGCTTCAATAAGGTAAAAAGTCTAACACCCAATACTTACGCCAAACAAGGCGGATTAACCATAGATGTGTATGGTGGAGTGAGATCGGACTAACCCAACCTTGCTCTATAACGAACGCTCTGTTTATAACTTACACCTCTGCCTTTTGCGTCTCATTCGTAGCAAGTTTTATTGAGTTTAGAATTGCGACTAAATATACTGGGGACATCATCAGTCGGAGGGCAATAATGAATAATAAAAACAAACACATAGTTTTAATTCATGGTCTGTATATGCCTGCGTTGATCATGCAATATCTAGATAGAAATTTTAAGAAACGCGGCTTCACCACCCATAAGTTCGCCTACAACTCACTGCGCTTTCCTTCCGCAGCAAAACGCCTAAATCGCTTCGTGAATGCGCGCTTTGATGAACACGATAAGGTCTATTTCTTTGGTCACTCACTCGGCGGCTTGCTGATACGTCACTACTTTAAATTCTACCAACCCGACTTTGCAGACACCTGCATCATTACCGCGGGGACTCCACACAACGGCGCAACTATCGCTAAAACGTTGTCGAATCATGGTCTTGGCTTTATCTTTGGCTCGAGCAAGATGATCTTAAGTGATGGCTTGGGTGATTATGATATTGATGTGCCGATTGGCGTGATTACAGGCACCTACGACGCCGGAGTTGGACGTATTGTACTGGGGAAAAACCCGGGCGATGGCACAGTCACACTCGAAGACGCCAACCTGAGAGGAGCAACGGATACTTACGCCCTCAAACTCAACCACACGGCGCTTGTCTACTCCAAAGAAGTCGTAACACTATCGGCTCAGTTCATCGAACACAGAGCTTTTAAGGACGCTTCATAGCTTATTTCCATTAGCTTTTGCGCGTTGACTACTGTATCGAGCTCTGTTCTCTTATATGTGAAAGACAAAAACAAAAATACCACTCTGCGATAAGAGTGGTATTCAAAGATTCATTACTGAAAGTGAGTGCTTGTTATACTTTCTATACTTGTTACAAGCGATTTACTCGTGTTGGTAGGAACACCTCACCCAACATACATCGCACCGAACCACCGCCAATGTCTTCAATCGTTTTCACGTTAAATGGCAGCAGTTTTCCATGCGTCGAAAGCTGAGCTAACTGGGCTGGAGAAAACGCATCGTAAGCCGATTGAGACATCGCGATCACCTTGTCGCCATTCACGGTTTCAAGCTGCAGGATGTTGCCACAGAAACGGTTCATCTGATCAATTGAGATAGAGATAACCTGCTTATCTTTAGCAAGCGACTTCACCACAAAGCGGCGTTCAAACTCTGGGATCACTTCATCACAGATCACGCAGAAATTATCACCAATCGCCATCATCACATTGGTGTGATAAATCGGCTGACCAGACGGCAGTGCTGTTTGGAATGACACCACGCGAGAATAACCAATGCGCTTCGCATAATCTTCTAACACTTCGCGGTCACAACGCTGAGAAAGCGCAGCGTAGATGGTCTTATTGATATGGTCGATCACCATCACGCCAGTACTCTCTAGGTAAGAACCTTGAGCAATGTAAGATTCTAGAGACTCACTGTGGTTAACAATGCGACCAGATGCTTCAAGCGCTTCAATAAGGGCACTTGGCTTCACCTCATTTTGACGGTTTTCACACGCCATAGGGAACGTGAATAAGCTTCCATCACTACAGGTACTAAACCAGTTGTTTGGGAAAACAGCATCCGGCGTTTCAACGCCCAATTCTGGGTAATCAAACTCTACAACTTGCACACCTTCTTTACGCAACGAAGCGACCATAGCCTTAAATTCGGCCATCGTTTCTACCTTCACCTCAGCTTCGGTCAGATTCACTCTGTGCTGAAATTCGTTATCACGTGCTGTTTCTTCGTTAAATTTAAACTCTTTTGGCGGCACCATAACAACGCAATTGGCGTTTTGAACATTAGTAATATGAAGTGATTTTTTGTGTAGGTTTAACATTTCAACCGTCCCTATCTTTTATTTACTTCAGAATTGTAAACAACTTGTTACGATAAGATTCACTGAAAAGAATATTGATTTGAATATTTATCCCAAACAATTACTGCAGATCTTAGATTAATCGGTAATTTTTACTGCAAGATAACAGCACATCAGAAAGAACCAACTGTATGCATATTCGTTAAGTCACTTTATGGATAAATATTCCGATTCCATTTTCTCGCCCATCACGAGTTTTGATTACAATTTAATCCATTTAGCGTTAGGATTATCACCGTTGCATAACAATCAATTACGTTTGAAATCAGCTTAACTTTTCCTGTCTAATTCAATCTAAAATAAGCGTCATGAAAGACACTCTTTGGACCTTTCCTGCATCGCTTAGACAAAGTTTTAGTGTTTTAAAGCCAAGTGCCTAAATAGGCGCTAGAACAAAATCCATCGAATGATTTAATACTGATAAGAACCCATGGGCGCTTATATAATTTCAAACTAAGACAGTTAAATTTCAAATCAAGACTATAAAAACAAAGCTGCACCAACGATGCAGTCGCTTATAGATGCACTAGTTTATAAAGGGAAATCTATGTACAAGAAATTTGAAGGCTTTACTGAAGCCTTTCCAAAGGGAGAGCCGATACAACCTCCTACTGGCATACTGGCATTCTGCCGCCATTACACTCGAGGTTTTGAAAAACCGTTAATCTTGCTCGGCCTAATGAGCATGACCATCGCGATCATCGAAGTCGCGTTGTTCGGTTACATGGGCCAACTAGTTGATTGGCTATCAACCAGCAACCCAGACACTTTCTTAGCAGACAACGAATCGACATTGATGGGGCTCGGTATTCTGCTGTTGGTTGTGATGCCAATCTTGATCAGTGTTTACTCGCTATTGCTTCACCAAACTTTGCTGGGCAACTACCCAATGTCGATTCGTTGGTTAGCACACCGCTACCTTTTGAAGCAAAGCCTGTCCTTCTATCAAGATGACTTCGCCGGACGTGTCGCGACCAAAGTGATGCAAACCTCGCTTGCAGTGCGCGAAACTGTGACCAAGATGGTCGATGTGTTTGTCTACGTGACGGTTTACTTCACGGCGATGCTGTTCATGCTTGCTGAATCAGATTGGCGCTTGATGGCTCCGATGCTGATTTGGCTATTCGTTTACATCGGTATTCAACTGCACTTCGTGCCAAAGCTAAAAGACGTGTCTTCAGAGCAAGCGGATGCTCGTTCACTGATGACAGGTCGTATTGTTGATAGCTACACCAACATCGCGACGGTGAAATTGTTCTCACACAGTAAAAGAGAAACCGAATACGCCGAAGAAGGCATGGAAGGCTTCCTAGATACTGTGCACCGCCAAATGCGCTTGGTAACCGGCTTCAACATCTGCGTGGAATTCGCTAACTATCTATTGGTGTTCAGCATTGCGGGTATCTCTATCTACCTATGGCTAGATAGCGCAATCACCGTGGGTGCAATCGCGATTGCGGTCAGCTTGGCTCTGCGTATTAACGGCATGTCGAAATGGATCATGTGGGAAATTGGTGGTCTGTTTGAGAACCTTGGTACCGTGATTGACGGCATTAAAACTCTGTCTAAGCCTATTGCTATTGAAGACAAGAAAGACGCGAAGCCTCTGGAGGTTCCACAAGGCGGTATCAACTTCGACAATGTAAGCTTTAACTACGGTGAGAATAAGGGGGTGATCAACAACCTAAACCTCAACATCAAACCGGGTGAAAAAGTGGGTTTGGTTGGCCGTTCAGGTGCAGGTAAATCGACCCTAGTTAACTTACTACTGCGTTTCCACGATGTAGAAAGTGGTCGCATCCTGATTGATGACCAAGAGATCTCGAGCGTTACTCAAGATTCTCTGCGTAGCAACATAGGTATGGTGACCCAAGATACCTCACTGCTGCACCGTTCGATCAAAGACAACATTCTTTACGGTCGACCAGAGGCATCAGACGAAGAAGTATACGCGGCAACTAAACAAGCACACGCGCATGAGTTTATCGAAACGCTAACCGACCCGTTTGGCAACATTGGTTACGATGCTCAAGTAGGTGAACGTGGCGTTAAGCTTTCTGGTGGTCAGCGTCAACGTGTGGCTATCTCACGTGTTCTTCTAAAGAATGCTCCATTACTTGTTCTCGATGAAGCAACTTCTGCGCTCGATTCTGAGGTAGAGGCAGCGATTCAAGAGAGCTTGATTGAGCTAATGGAAGGCAAAACGGTTATTGCGATTGCACACCGCCTGTCGACCATTGCAGCGATGGATCGCCTGATCGTACTCGACCAAGGCAATATCGTTGAAGAAGGCACTCACCAAGAGCTGATTACACAAAATGGCATCTATGCTCAATTGTGGAATCACCAGACCGGTGGCTTTATTGCCGATGATCTTGAGCAAGCTACGAACGCTTAATTTTTGTGCTATTTTAAAAGTGCGATGTGATTCACACCAATTTGTTTATTAGCGGTAAATTACACATGGCAGAATGTTATGTCGTAATTATATAATGACATTAACACCAAAGACGCCTCGCTTGCGCGTTCTGGAATAAGGCTAGACTTCGGGGGGAGGCTAGCCTTTTTTATGCCTGCTATTTGGCGCTCTTTGCTACCTGTCCAATAAACTTCATCGATCCTTTTGTTTTTTTCTTGGCGTTTTTTTCTTAAAATGCGCGCAATATTCTTTCTAGAGATCAACCATGAACAAAAGTGTCTTAACTAACGTTATTGCGTTAGCACTGCTTGCTGGCGGCTATGCGACAGCAAACCAATACTTGCTTTACGCAGGCCTATTCGCCTTTTCTGGTGCCATCACCAACTGGCTTGCGATTCACATGTTGTTCGAGAAAGTACCCGGCCTATACGGTTCAGGCGTTATTCCAGCACGCTTTGAAGAGTTCAAGGCAGCCATCAAGCAACTGATGATGGAGCAATTCTTTACAGAAAGTAACATCGACCGCTTCCTAAGCAGCGAGATGACAGGAAAGTCGCTCAATCTAGAGCCTGTGATTCAGAAGATCGACTTTAACCCTGCATTCGACTCACTGGTGCATGTTATCGAGAACTCTCAGTTTGGCGGTATGTTGGCAATGTTTGGTGGCACAGAAGCACTAGAGCCAATGAAAGCGCCGTTTGTTGAGAAGATGCAAGAATCTGTGATTGAAATCAGCAAGAGTGATTCTGTAAAAAATGCCATCAAAGACGAGCTAGAATCGCCTGCGATGATGGATGAAATCAAAGAAAACATTGAGGCGATCATCGATCAGCGCTTGAATGAACTAACACCTAAGCTGGTTAAAGAAATGGTTCAGACCATGATCAAGAAACACCTTGGCTGGCTTGTGGTTTGGGGCGGTGTATTCGGTGGTGTGATTGGCTTAATCTCTGCGGCCATTACGCTTTAAGGCGAACAAATTTATCGGATTGCTCTTTATCTGACGCTCAACAAAAAATGGAAGCTTATTGCTTCCATTTTTTATATCTAAATCACGTTGGTAAGCGAAATTAGGCCACTATTTTAGAGTTGCCAACAACTCAGGGTTCACGCCGAAGCCCTTTTTATGCTCTTCAATCACCACTTCACTACGTGTCTGAATCACACCAGGCAAGGTGCCCAGCTTGGTGGCCATAAACGCTTGGTACGCCTTCATGTCTTTCACTCGAACCTTGATCATGGTGTCAAAGTCACCCGACAGTGAGTAGCACTCTTCCACCTCAGGCATCATTTCCACGGCTTGGGCAAATTTGTCGAAGATCGAAAAGCTAGTCTGATCGAGACGGATATGGATAAAGACTTGAACATCGAGTCCCAGCTTTTCTGAACAAAGCTCAGCATGATAGCCCGTGATGTAGCCCTCTTTCTCCAATCGCTTGAGTCTATCAGAGCAAGGTGACGTCGTAAGGTTGACCTGTTTTGCCAGTTCAACAACAGGTAAACGCCCTTTCATATGCAGAATTCTTAGTATCTCTTTATCGATACGATCGAGCTGATGCTGAGACATAACATTCCTTAAACATTCTAAATTCCGCTCAGTATATTCCATACCAAGTGCAATCGAAGAAAACCTCGCTCACACATTTAAAAACTAAATGCACGGATGATATTCACGCCAGATATAAACACATACAAATAGATAAGAACCCTTATAAATCAAACTCTGGTTATTAACAAATTATTATAGAAATGACCCGATTAACAAATAAGTTGAGCCGGAAACGAAAGAAAGGATATAGGCCAAAGTGAATAATATAATTATCAAAGAGAAAGGATGACTCTATTATGAAAACGCAAGAACTCGCATATAAACCTTACGGTATTGGTTCATGGACACACGTAACGGTATCAAAAGATGTTGCTCAGGCACTAGCAAATGAATACTCAAACTATGGATGGGAAGTGAAGATTGATGGCAATGCCATTGAAGCTGAGCTTGCACTCAAGGCTGCTTAGAAACACAAAAACCTCCTAGCACGGAGGTTTTTTGAATCAAGTTAGTAAGCACTTACTATGAGTTAGGCTAGGCCAACTTGGGGAACAGCACTTCCAGTTTCGCAACGACAATTGCACGTGCGGCAGAAGTGCTGAGTTTCCATATCGTAGTACAGGTTTCCACTAAATAGTTTTGACGTCCATTGCATCATACGGCCAGAAGCTGTCTCGGGCTCTGATTCACAACGTTTCATTATAGACTTATGTAGTGTTGTTTTTTTACATCCTTTGCAATAGAGATCAGGCATACCTTTGTCCTATAGGTCTTTAGTGGTTACTGACAATTGACACATCATGTCCAATTCGGTTCCACAATTCACCGAGCTAATGAAAAAAGTGAGCGCCAAGTTCAAAAAATAGCCATTTTTCTGTTTTATTTTTTGACATCACTCGCCATTGAGTAAGTTGATCTTTCCCTTCTCACGCAAGATCCTACCGCTTCGATTTACATTGTAAACCCCCATTTCAATATCAGAAAACCTCGAATAAACTTAATTTGAAATAAGACAAAGGTCGTACTCACATAAAAAAATAGAGCCACCGAAGTGACTCTATTGTTTTTAGCTCATGTTCTTTGCTAATTCACATCTGTTTTACAATGTAAATTAGTCTAGCTCAACGAGATTCTTCTCGAACTCAGCGTGTTGCTTCTTAACTTCGTCTTCAGGCTCGCCAGTAATTAGGCTCACGATAACGATAGAAAGCGTCGATAGGATGATTCCCGGTACGATTTCGTACACATCGAACCAACCGCCCGTGAACTGCTTCCAAAGAACAATCGTAACACCACCAACCACGATACCCGCTAGAGCGCCGTTACGGTTCATACGAGACCAGTATAGGCTCAACACGATAGCTGGACCAAATGCAGCACCGAAACCAGCCCATGCATAAGATACAAGGCCAAGAACTGAACTGTCTGGCGTCATCGCTAGCACAAGTGCAATCAAAGAGATTAGGATAACCGCGAAGCGGCCTACACGAACAATCTCTTCAGACGTCGCATCTTTCTTAAGTACTTGCTTATACAGATCTTCTGCTAGTGCAGATGAAGATACAAGTAGCTGTGAATCCGCAGTACTCATGATTGCCGCTAGGATTGCAGCAAGTAAGATACCTGCGATTACTGGGTGGAACATCGCGTTCACAAGAAGCATGAAGATCTTCTCGCCATCGTCTAGCTTAGGCGCGCCAGAGTTAGTCACGTAGATTAGACCAACCAGACCTACTAGCATTGCACCAACCATAGACAGAGCAGACCATACCACCGCGATACGACGCGCTGTTGTTAGGTCTTTGTTGCTACGTGTTGCTTTGAAACGAGCAAGGATGTGTGGCTGACCGAAGTAACCTAGACCCCATGCCGCTAGCGAGATGATCGCGATAGCAGAAAGTGGCTCACCTTTCACATCATTCCATAGCGTGAGAAGCTCTGGGTTGATGTTGTGAAGATCAGTCGATAGCTGACCAAGACCACCGTTCATCGCTGCGATTGGTACAATCAATAGCGCAGCAGACATCAGCAGACCTTGAACCAAATCCGTCCAAGATACCGCAAGGAAACCACCAAATAGCGTGTAAGAAACCACACATACTGTACCGATGATTACCGCTGTTGTGTAATCTAGGCCGAATACTGTTTCAAACAATTTACCACCTGCTACCAAGCCAGAACTTGTGTAGAAAAGGAAGAATAAAAGGATAAAGAAAGCAGAAATTGTTTGGATCAGCTTAGAATTATCATTGAAACGACGAGATAGGAACTCAGGTAGCGTCAGTGACTCTGTTGTAATGCTGTAAGTACGCAGACGCTTAGCACTGATTAACCAGTTCGCCCAAGTACCAACTAGCAGGCCACCAGCAAGCCAGAATGCTTCAAAACCAGCAGCATAAGCGTAACCCGGTAGACCAAGTAGTAGCCAACCACTCATGTCTGATGCACCAGCAGAAAGTGCAGCAGGCCATGGGCCTAGCGAACGACCACCTAGGAAGTAGTCTGTCGAGCTAGAAGTACGTTTGTAAGCGATAACACCGATTGCCAGCATCATAATTAGATACGCAATGAACGTCGTCGTTATTGCAAAACTGTTTTCTATCATTTGATAGTCCTCATTTGTAAAAAGCCTTCCATGCCTAATTCAATGCAAGACACTCACCGTAAAGGCAAGCGAGTGCATTGAGTTAGGTATTGAGGCTCCAAGGCACTATGAGTTAAATCCAAAAATGGAGAAACCAAAAAATGGAAACAACCAAAGGAGCTTAGAGCCAATTTTACTGAAGGTTAGTGAGCTTCGCTTCCAAGTTCGAGCAAGGTCGCGTTACCGCCCACGGCTGTTATATTTATAGTTCGCGTACGCTCGGTAATGAAACGCAGCGATAGGTGTGGATCGTGAGCAACATGCATTGCTGTCAGATCCGTTTCAGCTACTAAACTGACGATGGCTCCGTCACGCTTAGCAAGTTGTAAATTGATAGCTTGAGCCGTTTGTGAGTTACCTACGTAACCTGCGCTACGTACATCGCAAGACAGCAGCTGTTGAGCCGCGTCGTACGAAGCAACCTGCACCAAGTTCGTCGGTAAATTCGCTTGTTTCGCTGCATCAGCGATCAAGGTGTTGAATTGCACGTCATCACTGCACAATTGCACGCTGTTACCCGCTAATAGTGCTGCGGTAATCATCGCGGTTGCTGTTTGCAGTGCTGGTTCTTTGTCTTGGCAATCATCAACAATCACCAAAGCCACACCACGTCCTGCAGCATACAGCTCGTTTGTTTCACCAGTCGGGCCAGCCATTAGGTGCTGCTCAGAAAGCAGCGCAGAGGCCTGCTCTAGGTGATAAGTTGCCACTGCCGCCAAAGACGTAGATTGGCTTTCGATCTCTGATTTGAATGCAAGTACCTGAGCACTCTTATGATCAAAATCGGTAAGATTCCATTGTTCCCACGCCAAGAAAGCATCAGAAAAACCTGTCACTTGATGAACCATGATACTGCTCCTTATGCCTTGTCTTGTGATTGAGAGAAATGAACATCAGTAAAGCGGTATAGGTAGTGAGGACCACCCGCTTTAGGGCCAGTACCAGACAAGCCTTGACCACCAAATGGTTGTACACCAACAACAGCGCCGACCTGGTCACGGTTGATGTAACAGTTACCCACACGAACGTGTTTTTCGATCCAACGGTAAGTTGTCTCGTTACGGCTGTGGATGCCCATGGTTAAGCCAAAACCGGTTTGGTTAATTTGGTCTACCACTTGCGCCAGTTCACTCGCTTTGAAGCGTACGATATGCAGCACAGGGCCAAACTGTTCTTCTTTCAAGCAGCTGATGTCATCGATTTCAAACGCACTTGGTGGAACAAAGTCACCATGTTCACAATCCGTACCTAGAGAAAGTTGAGCCACCTTCTTCTGGGTATTGGTCATGTTTTCTAAGTGTGCCAACAACTTCTGTTTCGCGTTTTGGTCGATAACAGGGCCGACATCGGTTTTATGAAGATGTGGAATGCCAACACTCAGCTCGTCCATTGCACCGTGAATCAATGCAATTACACGGTCTGCAATGTCTTCTTGGATGTAAAGCACACGCAGTGCAGAACAACGTTGACCTGCTGAAGCGAATGCCGAACGAATAACATCACGGACTACCTGTTCAGGCAGTGCGGTACTGTCGACGATCATCGCATTCTGACCACCGGTTTCCGCGATAAACGGAACAGGCTTAGCGTTACGACTCGCCAATGACACATTGATACGTTGTGCTGTTGGTGTTGACCCCGTAAAGGCAACGCCCGCAATTGCATCATGGCTTGTTAGTGCACTGCCGATCTCAGCGCCACGACCCGGTAGTAACTGAATGGTGCCAGCAGGGAAACCCGCTTCATTCATCAGTTCCACTGCGCGAGCTGCAATCAAGCTTGTTTGCTCGGCAGGCTTAGCCACAACCGTGTTACCCGCAACCAAAGCTGCTGTAATTTGGCCAAGGAAGATAGCTAGAGGGAAGTTCCAAGGGCTAATACAAACGAACACGCCACGACCTTGTCGAGAAGCAATTCGTGTTTGGCCATCAAAACCTTTTAGTTCGAAACCTTGTAGGTTATCCGCTTGTTTTGCGTAGTAACGACAGAAGTCGACCGCTTCACGCACTTCATCAATGCTGTCGTGAATTGTCTTACCCGCTTCTTGATGACAAATTGCCACCAGCTCAGCGAGGTTGTCTTCCATCAGGTCAGCCAACTTATCAAGCGCTGCCGCTTTGGTTTCAACTGAAGTTGCGTTCCAATCAGCAAATGCTGCATCAGCGCCAGTGATCGCTGCGGAAACATGATCAAGGTTTGCAAAAGCCACCTGACCCACATTAATTCGACGATCATAAGGTGCTGTTACTTGTTCAACATTCTGATCAGCCTTGATCATGCTTTCGGCAAGAGATTCGCCGTTGATCACAGGTCCAGCAGTCCATTGATTGTTTAAGAAGCCTTTTACTTGCTCTTCAAACTGATGCGCTTCACTTTCAATATCAATGTTCACACCGTATGAATTTTTACGCTCAGGGAATACCGCTGGCGGCAGAGGAATCTTAGTGTTGTGCAATGTATCGAATGCCAGAAGCATATCGACTGGGTGTTGAGTCAGCTCTGCCACAGGGCAACGAGCATCAACCAGACGGTGTACAAACGAGCTGTTTGCGCCGTTTTCTAGCAAGCGACGTACTAGGTATGGCAGCAGATCTTTATGGCTACCAACCGGTGCGTAAATACGTACCGACTGTTGGTAAGCTTCCATTGCATGGTTGTAAAGTGAATCACCCATGCCGTGTAAGCGTTGGAATTCAAAGTCTTTATGGTCGGTCATTACGGCAATAGCAGAAACCGTGTGAGCATTGTGGCTTGCAAACTGCGGGAAGATATTGCCACGAACGCTTGGGCTCAGTAGGTAACGCGCACACGCAAGGTAAGCTACGTCTGTCGCTTCTTTACGTGTGTAAACTGGGTAATCAGTAAAGCCCGCTTGTTGTGACCATTTGATTTCGCTGTCCCAGTACGCGCCTTTCACTAGGCGAAGCGGGATCAAATCACCCTGCTCTTTTGCTAGGCGGTTTAGCCAAACTAGAACCGGTAACGCACGCTTTGAATACGCTTGAATAACCAGACCAAACTTGCCCCAGCCTTTCACTAGCTCGCTGCGATACAGTTTTTCGAATAACTTAAGCGAAAGCTCTAGGCGATCCGCTTCTTCTGCATCAATCGTGATCGCAACATCAAGCTCAATCGCACGGCGCAGTAACTGCTCTAGCGTGTCGCATAGCTCAGTCAGTACGCGGTCTTCGTTCGCCACTTCGTAACGAGGATGAAGTGCAGAAAGCTTGATAGACACAGATGGCGCTGGGCTAGATTTTGAAGAGACCTTCGATTGTGGAGAAACATAGTTGTCTCGACCTACGGCTTCAATCGCCATTAGGTAATCTTTAAAGTACTTATTTGCGTCAGCTGTGGTCAGTGCTGCTTCACCTAGCATGTCGTATGAGTAGGTAAAGCCTTTGTCGCGCATCGACTTACCGTTCTTTTGCGCTTCAGCAATGCTGCGGCCAAGAACAAATTGGTGACCCATCACTTTCATCGCTTGGTGCATCGCTTTACGAATTACCGGCTCAGAAAGCTTGTTCACTAAACGGTTAACCGCTTGTCCAGCACTCTGCTCGTTCGATGAAAGTCCAACCACCTTGCCTGTTAGCATTAAGCCCCAAGTTGAAGCGTTAACAAAAACCGAATCAGAATTCTTTAGGTGAGACTTCCAATCCGCAACGCTTAGCTTGTCGCGAATCAGTGCATCAGCCGTTGCTGAATCAGGAATACGCATCAAGGCTTCCGCCAGACACATCAGCAAGATGCCCTCTTGAGTATCTAAGCTGTATTCAAGCAACAGTGCATCGATCATCTGGATAGAAGTCTTATCCGCACGGATAGCTTCGATCAAAGAAGTCGTTTTGTCTGTGATTTGCTGCTTTTCAGACTCAGAAGGGGTAGCTAGTGGCAGAAGTTGCTCTAGCCATTGGGTTTCATCCACCATATATAATGGTGAGATAAGCGACCATAGATCATCAAGCGACTGCTCGTTGAATTCTGGCTTTAACACATCAGTAGCTGTAAACATGCGTTTTCCTTAATCTCACACCCGGAATTAGCCCGGGATCTCTACAATGGCTGCAGTGTATTTAGAGTATATAAGGATTACTTGTCAAAAACTCCGAGTTTTTTGCTAAAAACTCGCTTTATTAACAAAACAAACACAAGGTCACATATGAAACTTTAAAATAATATGCCGTTTTGTTTCACTATTTAACAGAAATTTTCTTTTTGTATTGGGATGGAGACATGCCTTGAAGGCGTGAAAAGGTGTGAGTAAAAGAGGATTGACCGGAGAAACCAGCCAGTTCTGCGACCTGACCAAGGCTAAGGTTACCCTGTTCAATTAAACGGCGAGAACGATCGATACGCTTACCAAGAACATACTGGTGAGGGGTAATGCCCATTTGCTCTTTGAACAGCATATGGAACTGGCTTTCGCCCAAGAACACGCTGCCCGCAAGCTGAGCGACAGAGATCTTATTCGCGAGGTGTTGCTCGATGTAGCGATCCAGTGCTTCAAGATCAAAACGCGAGTCTTTAATTGAGGTTTCAAATGCCGATATGTGCCTTTGCATCAGAGCGATCACCGTGTCATTGCAGGCACGGCTTAACAATAGATCATCCGGGCTCGCCTGCATTTCTTGCACCAACATATGGATAAGCTTTTGAATTTGCGCGTCTAATTGGAAGTAGACGTTCGATGATTCTAACTGGTTAATCTTCTCTAACATTAGAGGGTCATCATCGGTTGGCACAGGCATATTGAGCACTAGGATATCCGACTGACCAACCACCCCACCGAAAGCATGATCAGAGCTCGCTGTTACCACACAACCTTGACCCGGCCCGATAAGATTACCTTTACCGCAAACTTCAAATTCCGCCTGACCATTTAAACCAATCACGACTTGCGAATAGTGGTGATCGTGACAATCCATATGCGAAGGCAAAGTAATGATCTCCGCAGGGCGAGGGCCAGTAAGGCCTAGCGGGGACAAGTCTAGGTTTGGAAAGGGTAAAGGTTTTGGCATGACAGCAAAGTACTCAGATCGACATAGTGAGAATAATACTCTGAAATCTGCACAAGATGAATTTGTAAATGATCATGAGAGTCATTTCCTCACCATAAACAGAAGATCATTACCGCGATCATTTTGATCATGCCTCCGGAAAGATGATCAAGAGCGTACAAACTACGGGCATTGTAAAACCAATCGTTCCGGCGAATTTAGGGGCTTCACAAGCAATCACACGAACACGAACACGAACACGAACACGAACACGAAAAACATTTTACAGGCTTCTACGACATGGTGGGTAATGTATGGGAATGGACAACCGTTCAGAAAGGCCTAGCAAAAGGTGGCGCGTGGAGCTTCTCTCCTGAAGAAGCAAAAGTGTTTAACGAACTGTACGTACCGCCTTCAACGGCAGCGAACTATCTAGGATTCCGAGTAGTACGAGAGCTGTAGGCTCCCAATCACAGGCTCAGAATCCCAAATATTTACTCTAGGTTCTCAATTATCACATTGAGCAGCATTTATAGGGGAATTCCCCCCTTATGCATAAGCACTCCTAGGAGTAGATTCGTCGATAGAGTAGTAAGTCACTCTGGGTATCAAATTGATGCCTCAGTTTAATTTACCTGACCCTCGTAAATTAGACTGAAAATCTTCTACATGTCGACAAGGCATATCTTGTCTTTAGCCAGCCCCTCTTCAGGCTGGCTTTTTTTTTTGCCTGATTATCACCCTTTATGCCCATCGATTCTCCGTGATTGACACAGTTAGTCAGCAGTCCGTTTAACTGTCAGTCCCCCCCTTATTTTTCGTACTCTAATTGCCATTGCAGCGCTATAAGAAACTGATATTATTGCAACATCGCAACACACGAGATAAAACCTTGCCAGATCCACTCAACTCCATACATCGTTCTTTATTCGAACAACTTCCAGGCTGCTGGGGCTGCAAAGATACTGACTCGGTCTTCGTGTACGCCAACCTTGCTTACAACCAATTGATTGGCTTAAAACCCAATGAGACTTGTACTGGCTTGACCGACTTCGACATGCCCAGTCAAACCACCGAGTGCGCACAAGATTTCAGAGCTCAAGACAAACATGTGATGGATACACGCAGTACCCTTAAGATTCTCGATATTCACCCCTATCCAGACGGACGCTGGCACGCCCATATCTTTACTAAAACACCATGGCTTGATGACGACGACAACGTCCAAGGCACCATCTTCTATGGCCAAGAGCTTACCGATACCGCGATCTTAGAGGTCGGTCATTGGGTTTGTCAGGCCACAGGAACAAAAGGCGATCAGGCATCGCTTGCGGGGTCAGAGCCGCGCGTGTCTAAGCTGCAAAAGCGGCTGACTTCGAGAGAATCAGAGGTGCTGTTCTTACTGCTTTTCGGCAAGAAACCACAGTACATCGCGTCGACGTTAAACATTTCAATCAAAACGGTCGAAGGTCATGTCGCTAGATTGAAACAGAAGTTTGATGCACGCAGTAAAAGCCAATTGATTGAGTATGCGTTGGATTCAGGATTGGGCTCAGTGATCCCAGAAACTCTGCTCAAAAAACAGATCTCTGTTGTTCTTCACAGTGACTGATTGACTGTTCAGCTGAAAATGCAGACAAAAAAATGCCGTTGATTTGATCAGTCTAATCAACGGCATTTTTGGATCTGTTAAGCAGCTAAGCGATCAAGCAGCCTAAGGCGCTAGGCGATCAATATCCCAACTGTTGTCTTGGCGTGAGAACAAGAAACGGTCGTGCAAGCGGTGTTCACCACCCTGCCAGAACTCAATACTATCCACACGAACTCGGAAGCCACCCCAGAAAGAAGGCACAGGAATCTCGCCTTTGGCAAACTTCTGTTTAAGCTCTAGATACTTACCTTCTAAAATTCCACGCGCTGAGATGCGGCTACTCTGCTTACTTGCAATCGCGGCCAATTGGCTCTCTTTTGGACGTGACGAGAAGTACTTCATATTTTCCATAGCCGTCAGCTTTTCAGCCGTGCCCGTAATATGAACTTGTCGCTCAAGTGGATGCCAAGGAAAGTGCAAACTGATTTTGCTGTTGTGCTCAAGCTGGTGCGCTTTACGGCTACCTAGGTTGGTGTAAAAAACGAAACCGCCTTTATCCACATTCTTCAGCAGAACAATGCGTTGGAATGGCTGACCATTTTCATCAACCGTAGCAACTGTCATGGCAGTAGGGTCCGTCAACTTCGCTTCAATGGCTTGCTCTAGCCATAAATTGAATTGCTCAATCGGGTCTGCGGCCAAGTCTTTACGTCTCAATCCACCCTTAGCGTATTCGCGACGAATATCTGTCAGTTCCATTTGCTTGCTCCTTTAAATTTTTTTGTGATTTTGCGCCGTAATCCTTTGAAACACAAGTCTAAGCCATGGTTTTGTCTCACAGAAGGTGCTCTGTGTTAACAAGATCTCGGTACTCTCTCCATCATATTGATAATCTTTATACAAACCGATGACAAGCTGAGATCCGAGTGACCAAAATACTGCCTAACCTAATGACACCCTTTGTTTTATTCTCATTGTTATTGGGAGCTGCAGGGCTGACCGCAACCCACTTTATGGCAGTGCAATTCCAAGAAAAAATCGTCACTCAGCAACTCGATGAAGCAGCGAATAAAGCCAATCTACAAATCGACTCTGAATTGGATAAATTCAAACAGATCCCGGATTTACTCAGCCATGACCCGCGCTTGCTCTCTTATTTTGACTCATCACCACGAGCAGACAAAATTTCCGCTGCGCAGCTCAATCAATTACTATTTGAATGGTCGAATCAAAGCCAAGCCGACACCATCTATATTCACGACCCGAGCGGTACTGTGGTCGCTTCCAGTAATTACCAAAAGCCTCGTACCTTTGTAGGTGAGAACTTCTCGTTTCGTCCCTACTTTGCTTCTGCCATTCAAGGTAACAACACACAATATGTCGCGCTAGGCGCTCGCTCGAACGTACGAGGTTATTTTCTGTCTTCACCTCTGTATATCGACAAGGAAGTTGTTGGCGTTATCACGGTAAAAGTGAGCTTAGAAAATCTCGAAAACATCCTGACCAGCGACGATTTTGAGATCGTAGTACTCGACTCTAACCAAGTGGTCTTTCTATCAAGCCAAGCTCCGTGGCTTTACCATTCATTGTTGCCATTAACGCAGCAACAACAAACGGATATCGCACTTCAACGCCAATACGGTCAAAGCGAAATTTCGATCATCGAAGCCTTTCGTTCTTCAAGCTCTCAGTCAGAAGCGAGCAATACCAATCAATCTAGCAACCTTCAATCCAATGAAATTCGAAAAGAGCTCACCGCCAACCAGTTATTCAAGCTTGGTGCTTTTAATCTTTACCCTGCAACGGTCAGCAACAACCAGTACCAAGTTGTCGCACTAAAAGAGACCAGAGCTGAACTTATTAAAATCTTTCAGATCGATGTCATCTTCGTGGTGATTTACAGCTTGGTGATGCTCATCGCTTGGTCGTGGCGCCAGACTTATCTCGCGAAAGTGGCGTTGACCCGACTCAACCAAAACCTAGAACAAACCGTAGATAAACGTACCCACTACTTGAAGCAATCCAATCAACAGCTGCAACAAACCCTTTTTCAATACCAAGAGTCGCAATCCAAGTTGAAACAGACAGAGCAAGAGCTGACACAAACCGCGAAATTAGCGGTACTCGGTGAGCTGTCAGCCAGCATTAACCACGAAATCAACCAACCGCTTGCAGCACTGCGAACCTACAGTGAAAACAGCTTAAAGCTACTGGAAATGGAACGAACCGATTTAGTGAAAAGCAATCTTGAGAAAATGATTGGCCTCAACAACACCATTACCGACATCATCGCGCGACTCAAAGTCTTTACTCGCAAGGTCACCAAACAAGAACATCATGTGGCGAACCTGCATCAAGCGGTCAATAACGCCACTAGCATTCTCAGTGCGCTGATGATCAAGCAAGGCATTACGCTAAGGCTAAGCACGGTGCCAGATGACATCAATATTGCGATTCATCCAACCGAACTCGAACAAGTACTAGTGAACCTGATTCACAACGCGATTCAAGCGCTGCAACAACAAGTTCTTGAACAGAAAATCTTGCAGGAGCAACAAAACCTGGAAAGCGTTGACCAACAGGCTAGCCCACAGATAGGCATCGAATGGCAACTTCATCACAACTCTTGTCAGCTGATCATTTGGGATAACGGAATTGGCATGCCAGATGACAAACTAGAACAGCTGTTCGACCCGTTTTTCACCACCAAACCGGAAGGTTTAGGGCTAGGGCTTTCAATATCGAAACGGATTATTGAAGCGTATCACGGCACGATCAGCGCGAACCGATTAGAGCCTTCAGGCATGGTATTCTCGCTAAGCATCCCGTTATATAACGATAAGGGCTAACACGCCGTTGTTATCGCTGATTAGAAAACGAATCTCACATACTGCTAAGGACTCGACTTTTGCACTCTATGCCTAAACTCTATTTTGTCGACGATGAACCCGCCATTCGAGACTCCGTAGAACAAGCCATGCTCATTGAAGGCATCGATATCGTCTGCTTTCCCAATGCTATTGAGGCATTAAAGAAAATAGATACCACGCAAGCCGGAATTGTCATCACCGATATTCACATGCCAGTGATGGATGGCATTCAATTAACGCAAAAATTACTGAGCCAAAACCCTCATTTTCAGGTCATCGTACTTACCGGACATGGTGACGTGCAAACCGCGGTATCCGCAATGAAAGCCGGCGCTTACGATTTTCTGGAAAAGCCATTTGTGGTCGATGCCCTACTCACTGCCGTTAAAAAAGCCGCAGATAAACTCGCACTGGTTGAAGAGAACAACCTATTGCGCAAAGAGTTGGCAATGCAAAATCAGGTTGGCCCAAAACTGATTGGTCAATCTCCATCAATGCAGGCATTGCGCCGAGAATTGATCACCCTAGATACCAAAACTAACCCACTTCTATTGTTTGTTGGTGATTTAGGGACGGGGAAAAGGGTCACTGCACAATACACCCATGATTTACACAGTCATCAAACCGCGGAGCTTTGCCCTGTCGCGGCGTTTAATTTGCCACGCAGTGACGAAGCGACATTCCATCAGTTTGTTTTGCAACTGTTCTTAAAGCATCAAGGTGGAACACTCTATATCCATGAAACAGAAGCGTTAACTTCGCAGCAATGGCTATGGTTAGCCGCTCTAAAACCCACTCTACTTCATGAAAACTCATGCAAGACCAATGCAACTTGTATCATTATCGCAACTACAGTAGTTCCTACTACAATTACAGGTGAACTACGCCGGTTTAATTTACTACCCTTGGCGCAAAGAACGGAAGATATTGGCTCTTTATTCAAACACTTTGCTCGTGGTGCGGCCAGTCGCTATCAGCTGCCGCCACCCGTGATTACAGAAAAAGAGATTCAGCGACTCATTGCAACGCATTGGACGGAGAACATTCGTCAGCTTCGCCAACATGCTGAACTCAGAGTGCTGACTCAAATTAAGCAGCCGTCGCTCGACAGCGATACTGATGAGCAAAATGAACTCGATATGAGCATTGAAGAGCAACAACAGTCGTTAAACCAACGCACCGATAGCTTTGAACAAATTATCTTGATTGAGGCGCTACATCGCCATCAAGGTCGTTTAAAAGAGGTACAACAAGAGCTGCAGGTGTCGCGAAAAACACTGTATGACAAACTAAGAAAGCACCAACTCGATAAAACAGATTTCAAGAACCGATAAGTCTTAAAAAATATATAAATTCAAAGATTTAAATGAGCAAAATCTTAACATTTATCAAAAGTAAGAATACACTCAATAGGCTTGCACTTTTATTTAGCGAACAAGGACTGTTATGAGTCAGAAAAATTTCAGCAAATTGAACGAGACCGAGCTTGAGTATGTCGATGATAAAACAGCGGCACTACTCCTCAATACGCCCACCAGTGCGCGAATTATGTTGTGGGTGATCGTTCTGTTTTTTATTGCTGCTATTGGGTGGTCTGCATGGGCAGAGATCGACAAAGTTACCGTTGGCCAAGGCAAAGTGATCCCCTCCTCTCAGATCCAAGTGGTACAAAACCTTGAAGGTGGCTTGGTTAAAGAAATCTTAGTTAAAGAAGGCCAACGCGTTCAAAAAGGTCAACAACTGCTGTTAATCGATGACACACGATTCCGTTCTGACTTCCGCGAGCGTGAACAACAAGTCGCGAACTTGACCGCCAACGTGTTAATGCTTTCCGCTTCCCTGACCAGTGTTGTCATCAATGAAGAATTCTCTGAAAAAGAATGGAAGAAAAGTGTCACTCTCGATTATGGCAAGCTTGCGTTCCCACCTAAATTCTATGAACTTCAACCTCAACTGGTTAATCGTCAAAAAGCAGAATACCGTCAAGATCTCAATAATCTGAGAAACCAGCTTTCCGTTTTTGATCAACAAGTTGAACAGAAACAGCAAGACCTAGTTGAGATTAAAGCGCGTGTTCGAAACCTAAAACAGAGCTACCAGTTTGCTCGCCAAGAACTGGATATCACCAAACCTCTCGCCGATGAAGGGGTGGTACCACGAATTGAATTACTTAAACTGCAAAGACAAGTGAACGACACTCGCCGAGAAATGACTTCGAGCGAGCTAAAAATTCCTCTTTTACGCTCAGCAATCAAAGAATCCATGCTCAGCCGTATTGACGCCGCACTGAACTTCCGCTCCGAGCAACAAGAAAAACTCAATCAAGCCCAAGACAAGCTCTCTGCAATGACCGAATCTGCCGTTGGCCTAGAAGACAGAGTAAACCGTACCGTGGTGGTTTCTCCTGTAACAGGCACCGTTAAAACATTGGGTATTAATACTGTCGGCGGGGTTATCCAACCGGGTATGGACATCGTTGAGATTGTACCAACAGAAGACTCTCTATTGGTTGAAGCGAAAATCGCCCCGCAAGATATCGCGTTCCTACGCCCAGAATTGACTGCCATCGTTAAATTCAGTGCTTATGACTTCACTAAGTACGGTGGTCTAGAAGGCGTGTTAGAGCACATCAGTGCCGATACCACTCAAGATGAAGAAGGCAATAGCTTCTATATCGTGCGCGTGCGCACCGAAAAACACAATTTTGGACAGAACGAAGAGTTGCCAATCATTCCAGGTATGACCGCCTCTGTCGATATCATCACGGGTAAAAGAACCGTGCTTGAGTACATGTTGAAGCCACTATTAAGCGCTCAAAACAATGCACTAAAAGAGTAAGGACGTTTGATGTTTGATAACGCCTTTCAATACACAGCAAATAGACAAGAGCAGAGGCTATGAAGTCTCGGATTTCGCTATTGCTGCTGGTCCTCACCTCTTTCACCTCTGTGGCGCTCAACAAGAGCGACCAACGGTGGATAGATGCAGTGACCAAAACCTACGGCGATAGAGCCGGAAAGCGAGTGGCGACATGGCGCTCAAATATGACGTCATACGACGGATTAAGTGAAAAAGAGAAGCTCAGGTCAGTAAACCAGTTCTTCAACCAGATGTACTTTGTCGATGACAACATACTGTGGGGAAAGAATGACTACTGGGCAACACCACTGGAATTTTTAGGCAGCAACGCCGGTGATTGTGAAGACTTCACAATCGCAAAATACTTCTCTTTGCTTGAACTGGGCGTCCCAGATAAGAAATTACGATTAGTGTACGTAAAAGCACTGGAACTAAACCAGTTCCACATGGTGTTAGCTTACTACTCAACACCGAGTGCAGAGCCATTAATTTTGGACAACTTAAACCCTGAAATTAAACGCGGTTCCAAACGCCCAGATCTACGACCAATTTACAGTTTTAACGGTAAAAACCTTTGGTTGATCAAGTCGGCAGCAGGCAGCGGCAAATTGGCAGGGAAATCTTCAAGATTGAGCTTATGGAACGACTTACGTTCACGTGAGCGCTCTCTAAAATTAAACAAACCCATTATCAATTACGATGAGTAGGTACAATGACTTTATATAAACAGCTTGTGGTCGGGATGGTTGCAGTGTTCATACTGCTGATGACGTCAGTTTTTATGATCGAATTCAATACCACCCGTGGATACTTAGAGGAGCAGCAACGCTCTGAGGTAAGTAATACCATTAATACTGTTGGACTGGCTCTCGCCCCTTACCTAGAAGAAAAGGACAAGGTGGCAGTGGAGTCTGTTATCAACGCCCTGTTTGATGGCAGTTCTTACTCAGTCGTTCGATTGATCTTTCTCGATAGCGGTGAAGACATTCTCCGCTCATACCCTGTAAAGCCAACTGGCGTACCAGAGTGGTTTACCAACCTAAACCTGTTCGAGCCTGTTCATGACCGCCGCGTGATCACCAGTGGCTGGATGCAATTGGCCGAGGTCGAGATCGTAAGCCACCCAGGCCCTGCCTACGATCAACTTTGGCAAGCATTCATCCGCTTACTGAGCATATTTGGCACGATCTTCTTGCTCGGTTTGGTGTCTATCTCTTGGATCCTTAAGCGCGCTTTACGCCCGCTCTCGTTGATCATTACCAAGATGGATCAGATCGCCAAGAATCAGTTTGGCGAACCTCTGGCTCGTCCAAAGACAAAAGATCTCACCTTGGTTGTCGATGGTATCAACCACATGTCGACTCAAGTTGAACTGGCATTTAAAAACCAAGCGAAAGAAGCTCAGAAGTTACGTGAAAGAGCATATATCGACCCTGTATCTCAGCTAGGTAACCGTGCTTACTACATGTCTCAGTTAACTCAATGGTTAGAGGAGTCGAGCTTAGGTGGTTTAGCGGTACTTAAAGCGGAGTTTATCAGTGAAGAGTACGATGAAAAGGGCTATCAAGAAGGTGATGCCTTGGTTCATCAACTGGCTGAACAGCTGCAAGCTTCAATTTCATCTCCAGATATCACCATCGCTCGTATTTCTAGTGACGAGTTCGGTTTCATCATGCCAAACATTGATGAGAGCGAACTGAAACTTGTCGCGAGCAGCATCGTAAACTGTATCCAGAGCCTAGGTTCAGACCCAACAGGCACTGCGAATCCACATATTGCTCTTGGTGTGACCTACAGCAACAAGCGTAAAACCAGTACTGAAATCATGTCGCTGGTGGATAACGCACTCTCAAGTGCCAAGGCGAATCGAGAACTTGCTTACGGCTACGTAACCGCAGACGATCACGGCGCAGTGATGGGCAAACAACAATGGCGTATGTTGGTTGAAGAAGCGATCATCAACGACCTCATTACCTTCCGTTTGCAGGCTGCAAACAATGCCTTTGGTAAAACGTATCACCAAGAGGTGTTCTCTGCGATTGAAAAAGATGGCGTGCGTTACGGTGCTAACCAGTATCTATACGCGCTAGAACAGCTTGAAATGAGCCACATTCTCGACCAATACGTTATTGAGAAGATGGTTGAAAAGCTCAATGCAAAAGAAGTAACCAGCCCAGTCGCTATTAATCTCTCGCCAAGCAGTATATCTCAACCAAGCTTCATCCGTTGGATCGGTAAGACGCTTGAACAGAATGCTTCAATCGCTCACCTGTTGCACTTTGAGATTCCAGAAAACTGCTTCATCAACGTTCCGCACTACACGGCACTTTTGTGTAACACCATTCGCAACGCTGAAGCGGTGTTTGGTGTCGATAACTACGGACGTAACTTCCAATCACTGGATTACATCAACGAATACCGTCCAAGCTATGTGAAGCTAGATTACCTGTTCACACATAACCTTGATGACGAAAAACAGAAGTTTACCTTAACGTCGATCTCTAGAACCGCTCACAACCTAGGCGTCACCACCATCGCGTCTCGAATAGAAACTCAGACTCAGCTAGATATTCTGTCTGATAACTACGTAGAAGTGTTCCAAGGCTTCATTGTTGATAAATAGTTGTAAGGGTTATATCACATGCAAGATCCACTATTGAACTCACTGATCTACGTTAGCCGGTATTACGGGTTAGCTAACTCGCCCGAAGCGTTGATCAATGGGCTACCACTATCCGATGGAAAGCTAACCCCTTTCCTATTCCCACGCTCTGCTGAACGAGCAGGATTAGTGGCAAAAGAAAACCGTTCCGACTTAGAAAAGATTCCTCACCTGATACTGCCTGCGGTCTTACTACTTAAACAAGGTGAGGCGTGCGTTCTCAACAGTATCGATTTAGAGAAGCAAGAAGCGGAAATCATTACTGCGGAAAGCGGAATGGTGCCAATCATCATTCCTGTCGAAGAGCTGAAAGAACAATTCATCGGCCGCTACTTCTTGGTAAAGAAACAGTTCCGTTATGATGAACGTTCACCAGAAGTTCTAAAAACACGTAAAGGGCATTGGTTTTGGAGCACGATTTGGGAATCTAAAAACATCTACCGAGATGTGTTGATTGCCTCCATTCTTATCAACATCTTCGCGATTGCCGCGCCGATGTTTACACGCTTGGTGTACGACAAGGTAGTTCCCAACCTCGCCTTTGAAACTTTGTGGGTGCTGGCAAGTGGTATCTTTGTCGTGTTCCTATTCGATTTGCTGCTCAAATTGATGCGCAGCTACTTCATTGACGTTGCCGGTAAGAAATCCGATATTCTCATTTCCTCCAAACTGTTCAGTAAAGTACTGGGGATTCGTATGGAAGCGAAGCCTGCTTCTGTCGGTGCTTTCGCTAAAAACTTGCAAGAGTTCGAATCCATTCGTGAATTCTTTACCTCTGCAACCATTGGCTCGTTAATCGACCTCCCCTTCGCACTGATGTTCTTAGCGCTAATTTGGTTAATGGCTGGAAACCTTGTGTTTGTTCCCGTTGCTGGCGTGGTCATTTTGATCGTCTATGCATTGCTAATCCAAGGTCCACTGCGCCGTACCATTGAGGAAGGCTCTCGTCTTGCTTCGCAGAAGTACGCGAACTTAATCGAGAGTTTGGCAGGGTTAGAGACGGTTAAGCTGTTCAGTGCGCAAAGCCAATTCCAATTCCGTTGGGAAGAAGCCGTTGCTCACATGGCGAATTGGAATATCAAAAGTCGACGCATCACTGACAGCATCCAAAACACCGCCGGCTTTGTTCAGCAAAGTACTAACGTTGGTATGATCATCTTTGGCGTGTATCTAATTGCAGAAGGTGAACTTACGATGGGTGGCTTGATCGCTGCAACCATGTTGAGCGGCCGAGCGATTGGCCCGCTTGTTCAGCTGTCTTTGCTTTCGACTCGTTACAACCAAGCAAAGTCATCAATGACTCTGATTGAGCAAGTGATGTCGATGCCTGATGAACAAGAAGAAGGTAAACGCTACATTCACCGTCCGATTATTCAGGGCCATATCGCGCTAGATAAAGTGACGTTCCACTACCCAGATTCACCAGTGGCTTCAATTAGAGACTTAACCCTCAATATTAGTCCTGGTGAGAAAGTAGCAATCATTGGTCGTATTGGTTCAGGTAAAACCACACTAGAACGTCTGATTATGGGCCTGTACAAGCCCACAGAAGGCCATGTACGTATTGATGATACGGATATGGAGCAACTGCATCATGTCGACGTACGACGCAATATAGGTTGTGTTCCGCAAGACAGTAACCTGTTCTACGGTTCAGTAAGAGACAACATTACTTTAGGTCGTCCTTTGGTGGATGACCGTGACGTGATGGATGCAGCAAACCGTGCAGGGGTAACCGCGTTTACTCAACAAGATCCTGCAGGTTTGGAACGCCAAGTGGGTGAAGGTGGTGCCTTGCTGTCTGGTGGACAACGTCAGTCAATTGCCATTGCTAGAGCCTTCCTTGGCCGTCCGCCAGTGTTGTTGATGGATGAGCCGACCAGTGCTATGGATAACCGTTCAGAGATGCACATCAAACACCAACTTAACCAATTGCTACCAAGCGAGACGTTAATTCTGATTACACACAAAACGTCGATGTTGGACATTGTCGATCGAGTGATCGTAATGGAGAAAGGCTGCATCATTGCAGATGGTCCAAAAGCACAGGTTCTTTCAGACCTTAAACAAGGCCGAGTGAGAGCCGTTAGTTAGAGCGCTCAAATCACCTAAATAAATCATTATCAGTAGAAACCCAAAGGGGAGCATCAGCTCCCCTTTTTCGATTTGTCAGTATCGGCACCTTAACCATACGTAACTTTGTGTTCAGCACAAAAGTCTACAAAGCAATATCCTCTTGCTCCATCTTGAATGAACATTGGATCTCGTATTGGTTGAATGAGAAAACACTTCCACCATGGGTTCGCTTGGTTGTGACTGTCTCATCACCAAATTGAATCGTCACTCGGGTATACACTTTTTCGTGTACCTCTACAGTGCATTCAGCAAGGTTGGTTGCAAACTCCGCTTCGAGTGTATCTAGCTGCGACTTTGTGTTTTCTATTGCGAGGTTATTCTTCTCACGTTGCTGCTCTATTTCTAGGGCTTGCTCTTCGCTTCTCTCTGCTTTCGGGCGCTTCTTAAATTCTAACTCTTGGCGAATCACACCCATGGTTTGCTCTTGAGTGTATTTATAAGTTTCCTTCAGCTCAGCTATCTTTTGGCGGTAACCATCGTAGCGCGCAAAACCATGTACCTTAGTTGCGGTGTCTCCCTCAACACCTAAGAAGACACATTCTACTTTTCCGCCAACTTTGGCTTCACCACCGCTTAGCGTGCCGTGTTTTTTCAAGCTGTCCATCACGATAAGGTTGTTACCACAGCGAATGTCATTACTCATACTGTGCACACCAAGTCGAAGGTCGTTGGCCGTTTGTAGCTCGGCATTCTGTGCGTAGCTTGCTGTGATAGAGCCTTTGCTAAATACCTTACAACTTTTTGGCTCACCCTCTTTGGTCGTATGGCCGATAATGCCTTTGGCGACTTTGATATCGCCCTGGGCTTGAACTTCGGCCGATTCGATAAAGCCACCAACCGTAACACTTCCGGTCGCCTTGACGATCATCCCCGGCTCGATGTTACCAGAGACAAAGACATTACCTTTAAATTTAACGTGCCCAGTTGAGACATCGACGTTGCTGACACATAAGGCGTCATCCACTTCGATGGTTCGGTCTTTAATGATGGGCAATCCAGGGTGTGAGGCGAGTAGTAAATTGGGATCTTCAGGGGAGATGTAAGTGCCCTTTCCAGGCTTGATTAAACTGTCTTGTCCAGGAAGCGGTGGGATAATTCGGCCTTGAACGGTAAAGCCAGCGATACCTTTGGTAGCGGGGGTACGTTTCATTAAGTGATCATTTTGACCAACGGTAATGGTTTGTCCCAAGTCTCGCATATCAATCTTGCCTTCGTCTTTGCTGCGAGGCTTCAAGACTTGGCGAGTAATATCTTCAACCAAAGCGGCAAACTTAGCATCCTTACCTTTTACTGGTTGTGTCCCTTTAGCGACGGGCTGAGTAAACTTTTCCCCGGGCTTAAGTTTGCTACTCATCATCAGAACTTTTCTGAGCGCTAACTTATTTATTCCTTTTGTTATTTGAGCTAGAGATAAGCACTGAATGATGTCGCTACCACGCAGTGGGTGTCCATTGTAGGGACCAGTGACCACGAGGCTCGCCAACATCTCATCATCAGACAGTTCGACCGCAACAGTGGCATTTCGAACTTCGGCAATCAAGATTCCTTCATAAGCTTCACCCTTACCTTCTTTAGCAAGAGTAACGAAACGCAACACCTCTTCTTCGAAAAGAAAATAGTTTGATGCATTCAAAGCTTCCAAGGTTGGTGGCAGCGTCTTGTTATCAAAGCTTGCGTCAACCACAGTCCCGGTTGGCAGACATGCCATTACTTGTTGCTTGTCTTCCGACAATGTAACGATGTTATCCCACATTCGAATTGAGTATCCCTAATGACTCAGTTGTTATTCAGTCTATATAATTCATTCTGCGCTGAGTATCACATTATTAGAATAATCAGCGTCACATCACTTACTTTCGATTCTGCAAACATGACTCATAAATAAGACTTACACATTTTATGATCTGCTTCGCCTTTACAAATACATAGGAAAATTTTTTCAGAATATTTCGTGCGATTGAATGTTGATTCGATGTAGGGCTAGATAGTAAAGGCGAATAGCTTTAGAAGATTAAAGGCTGTAGTGGAGAGATGAAACAGAAGTGATGTAACAGATAATCAGGGTAAAAACGGATTTGAATATGGAGCTTTAGTTTACAGTGTAAATCCAAGATTCTAATTTACACTGTAAATCTAATTTGTAGCGGTCAGTCTATTTAAATGATGGCTAGCCTATTTACATTGTAAATTTGCTAGCAAAACATCGACATCTTTACGAAACTGAATCTCTGCTTGTTTACGACCAACAAGATTAAACTGTTCAACACAAGTCCCCCACTCTTTCTGCTGAACAACCTTTGCGATGAGTAAGTCAGAAATACCTATGTTTCGATCGTTACTGAGTAGAATCAAGTTCAGTACGCTGAAGCTGATCGCATCATAACTGTTGCCACCGTTCACGTAATTTCTAACTAACTGAGTTTCAAACTCACTAACGGTGTGAACACTCTTTGGCAGCAGAGCTCGCACCATATCGGTTTCAAGTGAAACCAAAGAACCTGAAACAAGAAAACAGTAGCTACGCTCGAAGTGATTTTGAACTTGGTTTATCCAGCCTTGAGAGTTTGAGTTAAGCGCCTTAACCATCAGAACCGAGTGACAGCCACTGGCCTGATCTCGCTGGTGGCCGATGTGCACAGCTTCAAATTCACTACCACGCCAAAAAGAAATCAATTCGCTGGTCGCGCCAAAACTTGTCGCCAGATAATCTGCTTGGCTGGTTTGCTGTGATAACTGAGCCAACATCCAACGGCCAATACCCAAACCTTGATGACGCGCTGAAACAGCAATGCGCATCACTCGAAGGCAACGACTGCTCGCCGCATGAGTACAGCCAAGTTGGTTTGCCAGTAATACTGGAGCAAGGTGACCTTGAGGCCTGCGTTTTCCAAGTTGAATTTGAGTAATCAACTCGCTGTCCAAACCACCCTCTTCCGTCACCAACATACAACCTAAACATTCACCTTGCTGCCAAGCGGCGTATAAACGGATTGCTGGATTGTTGAGAAACTGCATTAAGTCATTTGGCGAGGTCTGATAGTGCGCATCCACGAGAAGAGAAAAACATTGTTGTAGCTGCTCAGGATTAGCCAAGCATTCTGCTTTTGATAACTCGACTAAGTTTAATTTTTTGATTGCGTCAGCAGAAAAGCCTTCGATTTCATCAACCGCCGATTCAGTGACTGATGCGTCATTACCAAGTAGGAAGCAATCAAACAACCAAGCTTCTAGCGGATCGTTGCTATTCCAACGAATCGGTTGTTCGAGCTTAAAGCCTTTCCACCCCGGACGATGCTCAGAAAGCCAAGACTCAAACTTAATACCGAACCCTCGCCCACTGCCTTCGTAACCATGTACCGTGGTTGAAAAGACCATACGGTGATAGATGTCGACCATGGATTTAAGCATCGGAATTGGAATTGCAGCTGCTTCGTCAACCAATAACAGATCGCAATCAGGCTTAGATTTAAGTAATTCATCTGTTGCGACGAATCTTAAACTGCCACCTTGATGACGAATGTGAGTAGCGTTTACCACTTCGCAAGATTCCAACCCTTGGCTAGCATGGGAAAATACCGGCTCTACCGCTTTCACTGAAGGTGCGGTAACAACAATATTAAACCCGTGACGCTCAACTAACAGCTGCGCAGCGGCAATACCCAATGTCGAACTTTTACCACGCCCTCTATCCGCAGTGAGAATCAAAGGACGTTTACGGTGTCCAGACACCACTTTTTTGACTAATTCAACAGCCGTGTTTTGCTGTTCAAATTTATCCAATCCGTTTTGGGCGCTTTGCATCTGAGGAAGAACGTGAGTTGCTTGAACTACATCGCAGGCTTCATTGTGTTGTGAAACAGACATCAGTTTATCGAAATGACGTTTTAACCAACGTTGGCCAAAGCTTTCACTATCTTCAGAGGCATTAACTTTTGGCGGCAACACCAACAACAACCCACCACCAACTAACGAACCCAACGCGGCACTAAAACCATTCGCATCGAACTGCTCTCTAAAATCACAAACAAGAACTTGGCACTCACGACCAAGCAGTTGTTGGCCTTTTTTTACTGGAGCATGAATCACACCTTCAAATGGCGTACCGCCAACCTGGAAGATGCTCGGAGTGTTTGAATCTTGAAGGAAGGTAAAAACAGCAGAGTTTTGCCAATCAAAATCGCCATCAAAGACCACGCCGTAACGGTGATCGTTATGCTGAGCAATATTAGAAAGTGTATGTAGAAAAGTGTTGGTTGGGTTTGTCATAGTTAGCGTCCAGATTCATCTAAACACAGTTTATCACAGCCAAATAAAAAGCCGCATAAAGCGGCTTTAGAGGAGTAATGAAAAGTCGTCGACTTAGTCGAGCTTCGATTGTACGAAGGCGAGGATTTCTTCCATTGTTGCGTCATCAACTTTCTTAAGGTTCAACGCCAAGTTTGAACCCTTGCGGCTGTATGATACGCGGCCCTTAATAAGCTCAACTTTTGGAGAAGCTTTCTTCGCTGGCGCTGGCGCCAATTCAAGAATCCAACCTTCCAATGTTTCGGTCACGTCTTTGGTTAGACGAGTTACGCCTTGAGCTTCGCTACGCTGCCATACGAAACCTTCAGAAGCATCACACTTAGTAAGCAGTGTTTGCTGCTGTTCACTCGTCAATCCACCAAACTGCTTGTGCAGTTTAACAATAGTTGGACGACCAAGGTCGCTCACATTTGGGTAAGCTTGTAGCAATTCAAGTGGTAGAGCAGCTGCTTTCAATGCACCACTCACTAAAGCTTCACTGCACTGGAACATTTTAGCCAGTGCTTTCTGATCTTCAGCTTCGCCTTTATCCAGCTTCGCTTGCATCTCTTTGCCCTTCTCGTAAAGAGAAAGCGGTTTATGAGCGTTAGCTACGTCTGATAGGAACTTAGCGTGTTCGCCGTTAATGTTTTCAGCAACATAGATTAGGAACTCTTTGTCAGCCAAAATACATGACATACGACGACGGCTACCATCAAGAACTTCAATCTTACCGTCTTTGTTCTTACGACCAACTGCTGGGTATTGCTGACCACGTTCTTTCAATGTTGTAAGAACATCAGAAAGCGCATGCTCGTTTAAGAAAGATTGCTCACGAGCGTTCTCTTCAAAAACAACCGTTCGAGTAGCCACTTCAGCCGCAGGAATTCGAACCAATTCAAATGAAACCAAATCTTCGCCAGCAACAGAAAGCTCAATCACTTGAGCCTGCTCTTTTGCCGCTGTTTGCGCTTCTTGTGGTGTTGCTACGCGACGTTTGTTTGCTTTACCAAATAGCTTTGCATTTAAGTCAGATGTTTTAATTGCCATTGTTGTTATCCCTGATTAAGTGAAGGCCAGTTGCTATGTAATACGCGCTCTAATTCTAGAGCACTTTTTTGTACTGCGTCTTGAGCAACAGCTAGAGTTTTCTTACCGCCCTCAAAGTCGCTCACCGTTAGATCGAAAACCGTGCTGTAAGTGTCGGCACAGGTTTCAAAAGCACGGCTTCTTGGAATGGTTGCCATCATTACTTGGTCATTCAACAGGTAGTTCATTTCAGTCAGAACTGACACCTGTTTCTTGTTGTCGTCTTCAAACATGGTTGGCATTAGACGAACAAATTCGAGCCCTTTCCAGTCATCCGGGAACATTTCGTAAACCGTTGGTAAGTGCTGGAAGAAGTTAACCGTTGAAGCCCAATCCAAACGCTTAGCTGCACATGGAATCAGAAGTGCGTTCGACGCGTACATTGCATTCCATACTAGAGGGTCAACGTGCGGGCCGGTATCAATCATAATCACATCGAAGTCATCGGCGATTTTGTCGATAAGCTTCTCTTTTAACAGACGAACAATATCAAGTGACTGATCTTGTGAAAGGCTTTGCCACGCTTCAGCGTTAAACATCGCATCTTCTGGGAAAGCAGAAATTGTCTTCAGGTTTGGATACTGAGTTGGCAATAGTACGTTCTTACGAAGAAACTCTAGATCGACATCTTGGCCTTCAGGCACGTTGTCCAACATGATATCGACGGCAGAATAGATGCTGTCGTGCTCTGCCCCACTAATTTGTGGATTTAGGAACAGACGCAAAGAGCCCTGTGGGTCCAAGTCAATCAGACAGATACGGTAGCGCTTATCCAAATTCAGAGACAAACAAGCGGCTAAGTGAACTGCTGTCATTGATTTACCCGTACCACCCTTCTGGTTTTGTACGTTGATAATCCATGGCTTATTGTCAGCGTGCTGCTTACGTTCGTGGAACTTCGGCACTTCTGCCGCGTCCATCAACATGTGAGCTTCTGTCAATGAAATCGAGTAATGATTAGCGTTGTTCTTTGTGAACTGATGACCATCAGCTTCAAGTTTAGTGATCGCTTCATCGAGCTTACGACGCGTTAAACCAGAACGAGTCTCCATCATAGCTTTAGACATTGGAGGGAAATGTTCATCACTTCGCTCTTCCAAAATAATCTCAATTCGGTCAGCCTGAACTTGTTGAGTTTGTTCGGCTAGCTGATAGAGCTTATCAATCGTTTGTTCTCTTTTCATTGCCAGTTTCCGTAATGATTAACTAAGTACAAATTGTACAGCGATTAACAACAAACACAACAAAAACATGAACATACATTTATGAGTAAAATCACATAAAATAGACCGCGTTTTTACAATTTGGTGAAACATCGCCTTAGACAAACACAAAAATGACTGTTTCTATCATGTATAACCATGCTATTTCTAGTCTACATTTAAAATGTTACAGCATCACTTATTTACAATGTAAATGGAATTTCAACGAAAAACCTTCGGAACGATTGAAATACAACCGTAGATTACGGTTGGTGTGATTTGCATTCGAATTTATAGATTTTCAATCCAATAAAAATTAAAAAACACTCAATGACCAAAAAATTCAAAACAGAAGAGAAGATGGGGTGTCAAAAAACAACAGAGGATTGGAACTTAACCGGAAGAATGATCATGGAGCACATTCAGTGTAAGATAATTGATAACGCCAAATTATGAAGCATGATCAAGGCGTAAACTGAGCAATATTGATCCGAGCAACTGCAGATTGGAAATGATCAACCTCCGGAAAAATGATCAAGTAAACATAGTTCCGGAAGCATGTAATTTATGAACTAAGTTACGGACAAATGCTTTTGGAATGGGGATTCAACGCCTATAAGGGCTCAATGATTGAAAATTCAATCGACACAGACCAAGAATACACAAACATGACAATTTCATGATCATGCTTCCTAATTAAGACCCACCCGCTCTAAATACATCAAAGCAATCCATTTCCAGCGGATACAGACTAAATTTTGCACTCAATAGGGTAGGAACGATAAAAAAGTATGCTCTCTTGATCATTGTTCCGATAGATTGGCCACCACAAGTGTCCACTTAGACAAGTCAAAAGCGACTTAGAAACCGATGTTGAATTCCGATCTGTGGATAAGCTGTATAAGTATAATGATCATGCTTTCGAACCAATAATGATCATGCTTACAATGACTTAATGATCATCGTTCTGATGTTCTGTGATCATGCTTTCTTAAGTTTAATGATCATAGTTTCGGAACCTTTATGATCATGCATTCCAAGGTGATTTATTTTAATGCTTTAAATTCAGCCACTTATAAGCAAAGTTACGTCCAGATCATTAGATCACTTAATCATTTAAGATCATATTAATCAAAAAGATCAGTTATTTAAAAGCCAATAAATTCTCTTTATTTATGATCATTCTTTCTTTATCATTCAGGAACTATAGTGAAATTACGGTTAGTGTGATACGGATCAAAAATGAAACCAGAAGAGAAATTGTTAATTAAGGCACGAAGCCACAAAGATGGTCATTTATTTGAGGTATCTGAAACAGCCGTTGAATGGATAGAACAATATCAACACTTCAAAGGTGTCACCAAAAGCATAGTTGAGCTTCTTAACCTAATTTCACTTCGTGGGTTTAGCAGTAAAGACGGGTACGTCTCCACCACTGAGATTATTGAATCAACCGATGGTCAAGTCACTCGCGCAGCCTTACAGCAAAGGCTGAGAGCTGCAGTTAATATCGGATTGTTCAAACAAATCCCCGTTCGCTTTGAAGAAGGCCTTGCTGGTAAAACCATGTTGCATCGCTTTGTGAACCCAAACCAATTGATATCGGTGCTGGGTGCCACCAGCTTAGTGACAGAAAGCGTGAAGCAAAACGAAAAGCAAAAGCGCTCTAAAGCCCTAGCTCAAACCAAAGTAAACAAGCGCTTACTGAATGAACATGGGTTGAATACCCCACCAACGATGAAAGATGAAGCGGATCAATTCATTGTTTCGCCAACCAATTGGGCGGGGATTATTGATCAAGCGTTAGCGCCACCTAGAACTCGTAAGAGCTACCAGAAATCCATGGTTTCGATCTCTGGCACTCGAGCTGTGATCGAGACAAGATCTTCTAAAAATATCATGACCGTTGACGATCTGATGACGTTATTCGCGTTATTCACTCTCACCGTTCAATATCATGATCATCACCAAGATGATTACCATCTAGACGCGAAACACACGCCAAACAAAACACCACTCTACATCACTGATATTTTGTCTTTACGTGGCAAGAAAGACAGCGGCCCTGCACGTGATTCTATCCGCGACAGTATTGATCGTATCGAATTCACGGATTTCCAACTGCACGAGCTTACAGGCCGTTGGCTTAGTGAGAACATGCCAGAAGGCTTTAAGAGTGATCGTTTCCGATTCTTAGCTAGAACCATTACCGCATCGGAAGAAGCGCCTACAGAAGGCTCTGACGGCGAAATTCGCATTAAACCGAACCTATACATCCTGGTTTGGGAGCCTTCGTTCTACGAAGAGCTGCTGACGCGTGACTATTTCTTCCTATTTCCGCCAGAAATCCTGAAGCAACATACCTTGGTCTTCCAAATGTATTCGTACTTTAGAAGCCGCATGGCACGTCGCCATTCAGATAGCATGTTGCTCAGTGAGCTCAACCAGAAATTGGCGCGTAACATCGATTGGCGTCGTTTCTCGATGGATCTGATCCGCGAGCTCAGAAAATTGGGTGAAGTCGGGGATCAAGAAGATACCTTCCTGGTTAATCTATGGGGTTATCACTTGACGATCACCGCGTTGATCGAAAAAGGGAAAACGACCGATTATCAGGTAGATATCAAATGTAATGTGGAAGAAGTATTACGTTACTCAAGAGCGCGTACCACTAACGCAGGTAAGCGTAATATGGCACCAACGCTGCCGAACCCACTTCGTAACGAAATGGTGTCTAAGCAGAAACTGGAAGAGCTGTCTGAGATTATCGACGGTGAGTTTGAACCCATTCAGCGTAAAGCCCCGTCGCCAAGAGGCAAATTGGGACGTCGAGTTAAGCAGCGTAAACACTCTGTTGAGATCAACGCTGACGAGATCATGATTACTCTCTCTAAATATACCTCTGCAGAGGCTCTAGAACGCAGCATAACGGCTTTATCTGCTATGACAGGGCACTCACATGCCTCAATCAAAGAAGAGTGCTCAGAGCTCATTGAGAAGCTTGATTGGTTGAGAGTAGGGGAGGACGTTATCCCATACGAAACACTGAGTCGCTTGATTGAGCTATATAACGACCGAGATAGCACCAGCAATCGACATCTGTCCATTGAACGTTTGATCTCTGGTTTAGCGGTGCGTCGTAAAGTGTGTAAACAAGTTCATGAAGGTCATTTAGACGAAAACGTGTTCCTTGCGCTCGATGAAATGGCGATTGGCCACTAGTCATTATCCTATCGCGATAAGCCTGTTTTACCGTCGCTGAATGGATAGTTTTGAACACATTAGGTGCTGATTAAAAACGCACCTAACGCTGACAAAGTGATGACAAAGTAGGGCATCTAGTTGATTATGATTTATCCCGAATAGACAACCTTTGTCCTTTCTTGTGATTAATAGATTGGCTCATATTTTGTTACATCATACTGAATAGATTTTTGCGAGTTCCCAAGGGACTCGCTTTTTTTTGCCTAAAATTCAGTCAATCATTAAAATTCAATAGCTTACAGAGTTAAACGCCGAAGCATGATCAAGGCTCGATCATGCTTTCTACGGATCTAGCTCTGGTGAGATTCTGATTTGATGCTTGATCGAGAAGGGCTTGATCAGTGGAGATGGCGTTGAATAATGCCTTGATCATCGTTTCGGAGATGGGTTGCCATAAAGCGTACATGCGACTCGATCAATTTTTCAGACTCTGCTTTCCAACGTGGTTCTTGCTGTTGGTTCGTAAACTCCAAAGCCAATACACACAAGTGTTGTAGCCGCTGTGTACACCACTCTTGCAATCCTGCTTCTGATTTTGGGTCACATGACACCGCTTGCAGCTTACTGTAGGCAAACATTAGGTATTGGTAGGCTTTATCTTGATGGCTTGAGCTGCTGGCCTCCTGCGAAGCCAACTCCGGATTCGATGAATCCGCGAGGTGGCGATAGAAAGTAAAGATTCTCAGGCATCCGTCTAGCCAACATGCGATACCTTTGCTCTGCTCATCTGTGATCAATGGCCCCCAGAGCGCATCTGGAGGCGTTAAGATCAAAGGTTCTAATCGGTCCACTTGATCATGCTTTCGGTCTTTGTACCAATCTCCGATCCGCTCTAACCAAGTGTCTAGTTCATTCATGCAACGTTATCCCACTGTTTTACAAAGTGATTATCAGAAACTTGTTTGATTTCATGCTGTATTTCACTGCTCTGCTCTCGAATACGATCAGCGTCTATTGAATAGTTTGGCTCATTTTTGACGAGTTCGCCAAATGGCAGATCGGGATCTGGTACCGCAGAGATCAACAACTTAGTGTACGGGTGTTGTGGATTGGTCAAGATCGACTGGGTTGATCCCCACTCGACGATCTGCCCTTTGTACATCACCGCCGTCTCTTCAGCGATGTAATGTGCCGTGGCGAGGTCGTGGGTTATGTACAAAAAGCCTATGCCTAACTCTTGCTTCATTTTTTGCATCAAGTTCAACACGCCAAGTCGAATCGAAACGTCCAACATCGAGGTGGGTTCGTCAGCAAGAATAACCTCAGCGTCAACGGCCAGTGCTCTGGCTAGGTTAACCCTCTGTCTTTGGCCCCCACTGAGCTCGTGCGGGTATTTGGCGAGCGTTTCGATGGGTAACTCCACCAGCGTTAATAACTCTTTGAGGCGCTCTGTGAGAGCCTGTTTAGTGGCTACCTGTTTATGGATCTTAAGTGGGCGCGTTAAATGGTGATCAATAGTGTGAGTGGGATTGAGTGAACCAAAGGGGTCTTGAAACACCATTTGCACACGGCTGCGATAATCCAAGATATCTTTACGGCTTTTCAGAGTAGAGATGTCTCTGCCTTTGAACAGTATCTCTCCCTCTGTCGCAGGGTAAACCTTGGTCATCAATCGTGCGCAGGTGCTTTTCCCGCAGCCTGATTCTCCGGCTAATCCGAGAATCTCGCCTTAGCCTATGTGAAAGCTAACGGATTTGATTGCATTGAAAGAGGGGAAAATGAGAGTTGGATCAAACCACATTTCTTATGGGGAATCTTTTAAATATAATTGCAGAAAATGGCTTTGGCAAAGTTTAAATGAGGCATTTATTAATTAGCTTTGTGAAGCGTCGGAATCATCACACTTCAGTACAGAATTTCTTAACAAGCGAAAAAGCATTTGCTACAGATTACCTGTCCATTACATGGTGCTTTTCGGAGGAAAACATGTCCATTAATTCTATCAACCATGATGAAATGACAAATATTGCAAACAAGTGGGATGCTGAAGAAGAAGAAGTATCTTTCAAACCAGAAAAGAAAATGAAGTCTGCTGAAGCTCGTCGTCGTATCGAGACTCTAAGAGAAATTAGAGAAAGCGGTTTGAGTCTGGAAGAAGCGAGGGAGCTAGGTCTTATTCACTAATAATCCCCATTGCATTTAGAAGGGTGGCACAACGCCACCCTTTGATTTATAAGTGTTTTTTCATGTTTCCTATCCAGATTTAATCAACTCCTTGATTCTTTGGCTCACTGTTCTGTTTAGCCTAACCCTTTTGATATTACGCTTTTCAGATGAAAAACACGCACATGGCATACTCTTGAACTAAGTTGTTTGACAGTCATATTCAACGCCACTAATTTTAAAGTTAAAGCAAAAATATGCGATGTCGTTGGTAAGGAGAAGGCTATGTCTAATTCTGTGGCTCAAGCTAAAGAAGTGCTGTTTTACGAACCCGAAGATCCGAACGGATACCTGTCAAATTTTGCCGCTTGTCCTATCAAGGTAGGTGATCAAGTTTGGGCAACCAGCGAACATTATTATCAAGCGTTGAAGTTTGCCTCCGAAGCGCTACGTAATACCATTTTGGAAGCCAGTACACCTGCTGAAGCGTTCTCTTTAAGTCGTGACTACGAAGACCAAGTTCGCGAAGATTGGTATGACATTCGTGTTGAAGTGATGCAGTTCATCGTCACCGAGAAGTTCAGACAGAATCCACAGTTTGCGCTGTTTCTTACCAATACCGGAGATTCGGTGATCAAAGAACATTCGCACAAAGACCACTTCTGGGGCGATGGCGGCGATGGAACCGGCGAGAACCATTTGGGTAAGATTCTGATGGCAGTGCGTCACCAGCTTCGCACTCAGCAACTGCATTTAATTGCTTCGCACTGATTCGTCGATTCAGATAGCGGCATGCTTATCATTACTCCCTAGACGCATTTAAAAGGCCGCCCTGCTATCTAGTATGAAGCAGGGCGGCCTTTTCGGTTTTAGAGAGTCAGGCATCAACGAGAGTTAACGTACGTGACTAAGCTATCCGTTGATAAGTTCTACGTTACGCTGGTGCTATAAGTAACTCTGTACGATGTCGTCAAGCTGTCCATCGTCTTTCATTTGGTCTAGGCGTTGGTTGATGAAGCTTTGCAGCTTAGGATCCATCTCAGGGTCAAACGCCAAATGGATAGGGTAGTTATTGATGACAGAACCAAACTCATGCATCTGGTAATCATCAATACTCAGTTTTTGCTCGTTTAGGTTGTATTTGATTCGTGATTCCATTTCCACAAACACGGTGTCGCCAGGTGCTCGGTTCAGGACACGAAACGCAGCAGTGTAATCTTTTACTCGAATCTCGTTGAGCTTGCCCTGTTGGATATAAGGTTCCAAGTTCGGATACTCAAATCCTTTCAGCAATACCACGGCTTTCCCATCGAGATCATCGATTGTATTGAACTCAAATGGCTTTTTACCGCTGCTGAGTAATACGTGTTTTACATTGTAAATCGGGTCTTCAGATAGGTTCGCAGATTGAATATTCCCCCAACTAGGGCTGCCATAGGTAACCCAGTTTGGATTCTCTCTCGCATCGAGCTTGTCGATCATTCGATTAAAAGGGTAGGTGTGGTAGTTGATCTCATATTGGCTGTCATCAAACACGGCTTCCACAATATCTGAAACAATTCCTCTGTGAGATGACCCGTCAGTTTCGATTTGAAAAGGTTGCGCTTGGCTCGCAATAATGTAGTAGTGAAGAGGTTCGCTTGCAGAAGCATAACTGCTTGAAAACAAACTGACTATGGATGCAACGATAAGATGTTTTTTCATAACCTTCCCTAGTTATTTGATGAATGACTACTATTATACTAGTTGAGTAATTGTAGTTTGCTAGGATAACAATAATGGTAATTTGTGTATGGTGACAAAAGGAAAACGCTACGTTGGACTCTCCCGACAGTTGATCGGGATGATAATAGCGATCAGTACCTTATTCACAGTTATAGTGACAGGTCTCGGGTTGTATGTAGAGTACCAAAGTCGAGTTTCTTTTATCAGCTCTCAGATCGAGCAGGTCAAGGCTGGCTACCTTTCTGGTTTAACGGCAAGTTTGTGGGTTGAAGATCGAGAGCAATTGTTTGTGCAAGCCGAAGGCATCTCTCGCCTCCCTTCGGTCAGTTACCTTCTTATCGAAAGTCCCGATGAAAAAATTCTAGAGTTAGGTCAAAAGACCGAAGGCCAATCTTATTCTCAGTCTTGGGAAATGGTGCACCAGATGGGCGGCACAGACTTCCCGTTGGCGACGCTCACGGTGCAATCAGACTTGAGCATGATCCTAGATGACTTTGAAGAACGAGTGTTATTGTTGCTCGCCTTCGAAGCCGTTAAAATCTTCTTGTTGTCTCTCGTATGTTTAACCATCGTCTATCGTCTTGTCGTAAAACGTTTGATGACTATGTCTTCCCAAATCAACCAACAACAGGTCGAAGACAACAAACCGCGCTTTATAACGCCAACTCACTCTACTTACAAAGATGAGATATCGACTCTAGAGAGTAGCTATAACCGATCGGTAGAACGTATTCGTCAACAATATCAAGAGCTGGAAAAAGCCAAAGACATTGCTGAGGTGGCCAACCGCAATAAAAGTGAATTCCTTGCTAATATGAGTCACGAAATCCGTACACCAATGAATGGGATTATCGGGTTGTCGTCTTTGCTCTCTGAAATGGATATGCCGAAAGAGCAAAAAGAGTACATCAACATGCTCAACACCTCTTCGCTTACGTTGCTCGACTTAATCAACGACATTCTCGATTACTCGAAGATCGAAGCGGGGCGACTAGAGCTTCAGCAAGAGCCGATGAAAATGATGGGCATTGCGGCCGACGTTGAATCAACCTTTCGAGTGAAAGCCGAACAGAAAGGGCTTCGATTCCAATTAGCGATCGACCCTAAGATCCCAACCATGGTGATTGGCGACGGTACACAACTAAGACAAGTCCTAAATAACTTAGTAGGTAACGCGATTAAATTTACCGAGCATGGCCACGTCACGCTCTCGCTTCGTTTGGAAGAGGTGGTTGAGCCTGAGCAAAAACTCAGAGTGAGGTTCGAGGTTGTCGACAGCGGTATCGGTATTGCAGAAGACAAACAGAAATCGGTGTTCGATAAGTTTCAACAAGCCGACGGCAGTACCACACGTATTTATGGAGGCACAGGGCTTGGTCTAACAATATGCGAGAAGATAGTGACATTGATGGGCAGCAAGCTTGAACTCACCAGTGTTGAAGGTAAAGGCAGTACTTTCTATTTTACGGCTGACTTTGACCCGTGTTTAGAAGCCGATGAAAGCAATATCGATTTCAATAAGGTTTCGGTTCTGCTTGTGGATGATAGCCAGCTGAACATGCGTATAACGTCTACACAGCTTCAATCCTTTGGCGTTAAGTCTGAGTGCTGTGAAACGGCAAACCAAGCGTTAGAGTTGGTTTCAGAGTCTGTGGCTCAGTCATCACCTTATGATCTCGTTCTGATAGACAAAGTAATGCCGTCCGTTGATGGCTTTCAACTGGCGAGAAGCTTAGTTGAACGCTTTGGTAGCGAGTGTCCCAAGTTAGTGATGATCTCTGCTGACCCTAGAAAGCAAGATGAAGCTCGTGCTAAACAAGTCGGTTTTGTTGCCTACATTGCGCGTCCTTACCAAGATAATCAGCTTAAATGGACCATCAGTGAGGTACTCGCGAGAGCAGCTGATACTTCAGTCTTTACCTATCCGAACAGAGGAGAGGTTGCGTTTAAAGACAATGAACCTGTGCCGTTAAGTAAACCTGCAGCGGTTGTTAAAGATGCTCCCATTGTCTCTGTAAACGCCACACCAGCCGATAAACAAGCTCCAATTCAAGCAGAGTCAAAACCTGTCGCAGTTGCCGGAGAATTTAGTGGTACAGTTTTAGTTGTTGAAGACTCGCGAGTAAACCAACAAGTCGCCAAGATGATGCTCAAGAAGCTTGGCTTTGAGGTTGATATTGCCGACAACGGTGAAATTGGTGTCGAGAAATTCAAAGTCAACGAATACGAGATGATTTTTATGGATTGTCAGATGCCGGTTCTCGATGGCTTCGAAGCGACCAAGCAGATCCGAGCGCTCGAAGAAGGGGCTGCAAAGCATATTCCAATCATTGCGCTGACGGCCAACGTCGTGCAGCGAGACAAGCATTTGTGCTTCGATGTAGGCATGGATGAGTTTTTACCTAAACCGGTTAACCAAGGCAAACTGAGAGAGATCGTAGCGAGTTTCTTGTCGAAAGAGACGGAATCAAACAAAGAACATGAGCAGCAAATTGTTTAGTTGAGTATCTCTAATCTTACTTTCATTAAAAGAGTAATGAGGCGAATTAGACATAGTCTTTTATGCCGTTGGTTATATTTGAAGTATCGTGTGAAAGAAATGATAAAGGTGGCCTGAAAAGACCACCTTTTTTGTATGTGTCGGTTTGAACTTAATCTCTATCGATTGCGAACGCAGACCATGCTTGACGTGTCGGCATCACTTCGACTCGGTTAATGTTGATGTGATCTGGCAAGGTTGCGATATAAAACATCTGCTCGGCAATATCCTCTGCTGACAACGGTGTAGTGCCTTGGTAAAGGTTGTCTGAAGCCGTCTGGTTACCTTTAGTTCTTACAAGAGTAAATTCCGTTTCTGCAATACCAGGGGAGAGGTCAGTCACTCGTACCCCTGTGCCTTGTAAGTCACAACGTAGGTTGTAACTGAACTGCTTTACGAACGCTTTGCTGGCACCATACACATGGCTTCCTGGGTAAGGCCACTGTCCGGCGATTGACCCAACATTGATGATTGAGCTTCCTGCGCCTTTTTTAATTAACGTAGGCAACAGCGCATGAGTAACATTAATCAAGCCTGTGACATTGGTATCGATCATAGTGTGCCAGTCTTTCAAGTCCACATCAGGCGCGCCTTCTGGTGCCAAAGCTAACCCAGCATTATTGACCAATGCGGTAATCGATGAAAATTCAGCGGGTAATGAATCAATGGCTTGTTTTACGGCGTCTGCGTCTCGAACGTCGAGTTGAATTACATGCACAGGCACCGTTAATTCTTCCTTTAGGTCGAGTAGCCTTTCGATTCGACGACCAGACAGCACTAACGACCAGTTATCTTCTGCGAAACGTTTTGCTGCCGCTTTGCCGAAACCAGAGGTTGCCCCTGTAATGAACGCTATCTTATCCATAAATACATCCTTCTAATTTGAAATTAACATAAGTAGTGCCATGCCGATCAAAATCGGCGCGGTCGTTGTTTTTGCAGACAAGTTCGGTACTGATAGATACAGTTTTTGCCCCAGTACATTGCCAATCAAAGCTGCCGGTAATAGCCATAAACCTGTGATGAACGATTCTTGGTTAAATGCGCCAATCCATATGAAGCCGATCAGTGAAATCGCTGAACTCAGCAGAAAAAACACAATCGCGGTGGCTCTCTGTTCACTGGTTTTAATGGTCAGGTTCATCAAATACGTCACTAATGGCGGACCTCCTGAAGAAGCGGTGGTCATGCTAAACCCCGAAATGGCTCCCGCCCAAAACGCGTGTCGTTGGTGCAACCAAGTGAGGCGTAAGTCCAAAATAATCAGCGTGCTAGCGACCAAAGACATCATCGCGATAAAGGCCTTCAAGCCTGATTCCGATATCGTGCTAATGAAATACAGCGAGAAAGGCACCGCAACCAACATGCCAATACACAGCGGCGCAATAAGCCGGATATTGATGGTGGTTTTACTTCGCTTGAGCAGAGGAAAGGCACTTAAAAAGTCCAACAAGATAGCGATGGTTACCGCTTGCAATGGTGGAACAATAAAGCTGAGGGAAAGCGCTACGATAATCGCAAACCCAAATCCTGAATAGCCTCGAACTACTCCTGCAAACAGAATCAATGTCATCGCTAATCCTAATTCCACTCTTGCTCACCTCTTTGCTTTTGATATTGCTGCTGCGTTAATTAGCGTTCGATGAGACCTGTCTCGTCTGCCTTTCAATCTATTCACACCTAAGAGTTTTGAATAGAGCCAGATCGACGATTGGATTGGGTCAGGCTGTTTGTTGGATCGGGGATGAGACTTGGGCTGATGTACTGGCCCAATGTTTTGTTGAAACTGACACTATGATCTCCGCCCTGTTTGGGATGAAGATTATTCCATCCGATAGCGCAGCCTTTTCAATGTCGTGTTTTGTGTCTTTCATTCTCGAAGACGAGCCAAGCACGAGCGGCTGTGAATCTAGTGTTGTTAATGGAGACGATGAAATGGAAGTATCAACAGAACAGCTTGTGAACCAAGATATTATCGACCTCGACAAGAGCGTATTTCATTCTTGGTCGATTCAAGAAGCAGCTGAGCCTATCGCCATTGCGGGTGGGCAAGGATGCAAAATGTGGGACTACGAAGGTAAAGAATACCTTGATTTTAGTAGCCAACTGGTTAACACCAACATTGGTCATCAGCATCCACAAGTGATCAAAGCGATTAAAGATCAGGCTGATTCATTAGTGACCGTTGCCCCTGCGACCGCCAACCTCACTCGTGGTTTGGCGGCTAAGCGTATCTTGTCGAAAGCGCCAAGCTCGTTTAAGAAGGTGTTCTTTACCAATGCAGGGGCAGATGCCAACGAAAATGCGATTCGCATGGCGCGACAATTCACAGGGCGCGACAAGGTGCTATCTGCTTACCGTTCTTACCATGGCAATACAGGTACTGCTATTGCTGCGACGGGGGATTTTCGTCGAATTCCAAACGAGTATAGCCGTGGGCACGTTCACTTCTTCAATCCATTTCTCTATCGAAGCGAATTCAACGCGGCGACTGAGGCAGAAGAGAGTGAGCGTGCCCTGCAGCATTTAGAGCGAGTGATTGAATGCGAAGGACCAACGGCGATTGCGGCGATTATCCTAGAGACGATTCCGGGAACGGCTGGTTTTCTCATTCCGCCCAAAGATTACCTTATCGGCGTGCGTGAGCTGGCAACCAAACATGGCATTCAGTTGATATTCGATGAAGTCATGGTCGGCTTTGGCCGCACGGGTAAGTGGTTTGCGTTTGAGCACTTTAATGTAGTGCCGGATCTGATTACTTTCGCGAAAGGGGTGAACTCGGGTTATGTGCCGGCTGGTGGCGTGGTGGTCAGCGAACCGATCGTTGAGTACTTTAAGTCAAACTTCTTTATGGGCGGCTTAACGTACTCTGGTCACCCTTTGGCGATGGCTTCTATCGTTGCAACGCTCGATGTGATGGAGCAAGAGGGCATTGTCACACACGCTGATAACGTCGGTAACAGCGTTTTAGGGCCGCTTCTACTGAGCCTTCAAGAGTTGCACCCTATGATTGGTGATGTGCGCGGCAAAGGGATGTTCTGGGCTGTAGAGCTGGTGGAAGATCGTGAAAGTAAAACACCTTTGAGCAATGAAAAAATGGGGCAATTGAAAGCGCAATTGACCAAGCGAGGCCTGTTGACCTTCATTGTGAATAACCGCATTCACGTTGCGCCACCTTTGGTTATTCAGCCAAGCGAGATAAAGAAAGGCGTTAAGATCATTGATGAAGTGTTGTTTGAACTTGCTTCTTAATTCTTCAATAAGATAGCCAGCACAGCAACCAAGGCACTTTGACAAAGAATTCCCCGTTCTTTTCAAAGTGCTTATTTTTCCTGAGTGCTTGGCTTTTGAGTGTCTAGCTTCCAATTGGTTAGGTATAGTCGAAAAAGAGCATCGATTGATGCTCTTTTTTACGTCATTGTCTTGAATAACAACGTCTACATAACCCTTTGTGATGCTAGCTCTTCATTACCTCTGACAGCTCTTTGATACCGGGTGCGATCAGATCTTTGTCGATGGCGTGAAAGCCCAATCGAAAATAGGAATTGGGGTCATATTCTGACAATGCTTCACAACCCGATTCCGTTTCGGTATTCGTCATAAAGTGTGAATAGCCTGTCTCAATCAATATGCCCTTTTGGGCGGCTCGTGAAGCTAAACGCTGGCTATTGATGTGGCTGGGCGTTTGTAGCCACAGAGAGTTGGCCTGCTCGCTTTGAGCCAGTCGCTTGCAGTCAGGTAAGTACTTCAAGACAGCATCGTTGATCAGCTTCCAGCGCTGGCGAGTGTTTTCTCTAAAGCGCCTCACAAAGCTGTCGTAGTAGCCTTGTTCAATAAAGTGCGCTACTTCCATCTGAACACGGCTTGGCGCATGTCGGTACATCAAGCGACGCAGTATTCTAAGGTCGTAGATTAACTCTTCAGGTGCCACGATGTAGCCTAACCTCAAGCCGGGTGCCAGTAGCTTAGAGAAGCTGCTGACGTAGATGACTCTCCCTTCCTTGTCATTGGCTTTTAGCGCGGGTTTAGGATTCCACTCCACGTTGCACTCGGCGTCATAGTCATCTTCGATAATTACCGCGTCATTGGCTTTGGCCATTTCAAGTAACTGAGTTCGACGCTCATCACTCATGGTGACGCCGGTTGGAGCTTGATGGCTAGGCGTGACATAGAAGTGATCACACAGTGAAGAGTGCTCATTGAATCTCAATCCTTGTTCATCCACTTGATGCGGGTGTAACTGCGCGCCAGAGAGATTGAAGATGTGATTCGCTTCTTTGTAGCCGGGGTTCTCGACTCCGACTCGACTCTGATGGTTCATGAGCAAAGTCGAAATCAAATACAGCGCATTCTGCGAACCTAAGGTTATGAGGATCTCATCACTTTGGGCATGAATACCGCGCTGTGGGAGCACCCTTGTGCGTATCTGTTCGACCAGCATGTCGACGTCTTTATCGACCTTGTCGCAAAGCCAGCGGTGATCATGTGGGTCTGAGGTGACCTTTCTTGTCGCTTCTCGCCATTGAGCTAATGGGAAGTCATTGATAGAGGGTTGGCCAAAAATAAATGGGTATTGGTAACAACTCCAATGCGAGGGTTTGACGATGCGTGGGTATTGGCCCAATTGCAGCTTAACGCGTTTGCTCCAATCCGGTGCATTGTCGCTGTCGGCTGATTCAAAATGATCCAAACTCGCGTCGATAGTATCACTCGGGTTTTCATACTTTTCTGAAAGGTAATAACCACTGCGAGGCTTACTGATGAGGTAGCCATCGTCGAGCAAACTGTCGTACACCAACGAGACAGTATTGCGTGAAACACCCAATTGGCTAGACAGCTTACGACAAGACGGAAGCGCTTGTTCAGCCGGAAAAATACCATTCAATATCGCCGTCACCAAATAGCTACGTACTTGTTCTTGCAGGCTTCTTTTGGAATCAAACTCGATGAAACAATTGTGATTTATCGCCATGAGATACAGTCCTTATTCTCAGTGAACCTCAGTCCAATTTGTATAAAAGAGCAAGAAATGCGCCAGAGTTCATATTGATGTTTTAAGAGTGTGTTTTGCTCTCTCAACCCCGAAAATTACGTTGTCCCAAACTAGAAAATCGTTCTGTCCCAACCTGAAAATTAAATTGGCTCTACGTCTCCGATGCATTCCGTTCATAAAGTAAAGGCAGGCAAATAATCTCGATAAGGAAAGCGTATGAAACAGGGAATGACGATGAAGGCATGGGTTTCAACAGCGGCAGCGACAGTTGTACTGGGTTGTTTTGGAGTCGCACAAGCATCGGAGCTTGCAGCCATCGAAAAGCAAGGCTTCATGAAAGTGGCGACAGAAGACAACTACTCTCCATTCAACTATATCGACCGCGGTAAGCCTGCGGGGATTAACAAAGATTTGCTTGATGAGTTACGTGAATATTCGAAGTTCGATATCGAACAAGAGATCTTACCTTGGACAGGACTACTCGCTTCGGTATCTGCGGGTCAATATGATGTGGCGTTAACTGGCGCGATCATTACCGATGCTCGCTTGAAGGCCTTTGATTTCACTCCACCTATCGCTTCAGCGCAGCATTACTTCTTAACCAGAGCTGACGCGGAAGATATTAATACGGTAGTCGATTTAGATGGAAAAACAGTGGGCTTACAAGCGGGCAGTGCTTTGCTAGAAAGGCTTCCAGAGCTCGAAGTGATGCTCGAAGCACAAGGCAAATCTTTGGGTAAAGTGGTGCAGTATCAATCCTACCCAGAAGCGTATTCCGACTTGGCAATCGGCCGAATAGACTATGTGATCAACAGTGTGGTTTCAGTTAACGAGGTAGTGAAATCCAAGTCAAAGGTATTCAAAAAAGGCGAAGCAGTCTCTGGCCCAGGTTTCGTTAGCTGGCCAGTTCCTAAAGATAATCCTGAGCTTTTGGCTTACCTAACGGAATTCTTCCTACACCTTGAGCAAACAGGAAAAATGGCAGAGTTGCAGAAGAAGTGGTTCGGTGAATCGTTCGACCAACTCCCTTCAGAAGCCATCACTTCGGTTGAGCAGTATCACAAGCTAACAGCCGTTCAATAGATGAATAAGCATGCGCCGACACAAACAGTTAGCGGCTGTTTGTGTCCATGCCAATGGGTTCAAAGCGGTTTAACCCATGAGTCTTTGGCGCACAATCTATCGAAAGAAGTCGCTGATCAAAGAGGTCGTTTATGGATTATTACGCTTGGGAACAGTTGCTACAGGGCTCGTGGGCAACGGCATGGATATCGGCAGTATCGATTGTATTAGGTGTCGTCATCGGCCTAATGATTGCCTTAGTTAGAATGATGAAAATCCCGTTTGTGGATCAAATGTTGGGTATCTATGTCAGCTGGGCACGAGCAACGCCTTTGGTGACACTGGCTCTGTTTATTTTCCTTTCTTTTCCGTCATTTGGCATCAATTTAGATAAACACGTTTCTGCTATTTTAGCTCTCACACTCAATACATCGGCATTCAATGCAGAGATTTGGCGCAATGCCTTTCTTAACTTTTCAAAAGGACAAATGGAAGCGGCAGAAGCCATTGGTATGAGACGTATCACTTATTTTCGCCGCATCATGTTCCCGCAAATGGTGATCATGAGCCTACCAGCGCTAGTCAATGAGATGTCGTTCTTAATCAAAGGCAGCCCAGCGATTGCGGTGATCGGCATCGTCGACCTAACTCGTGTCACCAATCGAATCTCTGCGGTTACCTATGAACCACTTGGGCCGATTCTATGTGCCGGTGCCATTTACATGTTGATTATTGGCGTGTTGGTGAAGTTGCAAGCTGTGGCTGAAAACCGAGCCACTTATCTGCAGCAATAAGTGCATACATCTGTTTACAGTAGCAGCAACAGTTTAGCCGTCATGGCTACTTGGTCAGAAACACCATTTACCTGCTTGTGATGCGTTATTGAGCGGGTAAGTTTAAGGAGTAAATATGGAAGAATGGAATATTATCTGGCAACAAAAAGAGCTGTTTGCTTCTGGTTTTGTGACCACGTTTTATCTTTTTGTTTCGTCTTCAATCTTGAGTTTCATCATAGGCATCGGTTTGTTGTATTGCCTCGAAAACTCAAAACTTGGTGTGAAGTACACCATCAATAGTTTGATAGGCATGATGCGCACTTTGCCGTTTCTTATCTTAGCGTACCTGCTCTATTACGGGTTGCCGCAGGTTGGTATTCGACTCGATGCGATTACAGCGGGAATCATCGCGCTAAGTCTCTATCACGGTACCTATTTTTGTGAGATTTTCCGAGGTGTTCGTAAAGGATTAGAGCCAGGTTACATCGAAGCGGCGCACGCTTATTGCTTCTCTAAATTCAAAACATTTACCCGAGTTATTACCCCAAATGTGTTGTTTAAGTCGGTTCCTCTGATCACTAACCAACTCATCATCTGCTTAAAAGACACTGCGTTTCTTAGCATCATCACCGTCGCAGAAATTACCGCGGCCGCCAACAGCATTCAATCGACCTACTTCATCCCATTGAATGCGTTCATCATTGCTATCGCGCTCTACTGGGTTGTGAGTATTGCACTTGAAAGCATCACCAAACGAATCCAAACCAAAGTTGAACTTAGAGGACTTAGCCATGCTTAAACAATCAGAGATTATTGAAACGGAAGCACCGATTAACCCTTCTTTGGGCGTGAATTTGGAAGTGATTGAGTGCGAGCCACTATTGGAAGAACGAGAGACGATCATCAAGGTTGAAAACCTGTCGAAACAGTTTGATGGCATCGAAGTACTGCGAGACATCAACCTCAACATCAACAAAGGCGATGTGGTGAGTATTCTCGGCTCGTCAGGTTCGGGGAAATCGACGCTACTGCGTTGCATGAACTGGTTAGAGCAGCCAGAGCGCGGCACGATTTTTATGGGTGATGAGCGTATTGGTATCAACTCTGAAACGGGTAAGCCACTCAAATACAAAGAGTTGGCGAAACTTCGAGAGCGTCTTGGAATGGTTTTCCAAAGCTTCAACTTATGGCCGCATCTCACCGTGTTGCAAAACGTTATGGAAGCGCTCGTTCACGTTAAGAAGATAGCGAAATCAGACGCCGAAGAGATGGCACGTAAGCAACTCGATAAGGTTGGGATGTCGCACAAACTAGAGAACTACCCAAGCATGTTATCGGGTGGGCAAAAGCAACGTGTCGCGATTGCCAGAGCTCTCGCGATGGAGCCGGATGTGTTGCTGTTTGATGAACCAACGTCAGCACTCGATCCTGAATTGGTCGAAGAGGTGTTGTTGGTGATGAAGAAACTGTCGCAAGAGGGCTACACCATGGTGGTTGTGACACATGAGATGGAGTTTGCGCGTCAGGTATCGGATCAGGTGGTATTCCTTGAGAAGGGCATCTTGATTGAGAAATCCAACCCTGAGAAGTTCTTCACTAACCCAGATTCAACAAGGGTAAGGAAGTTCCTCAAGCTTGATTCATGAGCTAGATGATTCGCGCACCTTAATGTTTGATTGTTAAAAAACTCCGACTGAATCAGTCGGAGTTTTTGTATTTGTGTTGCTACCGCATTAAGAGGATGTGGTACTAGCCAATGCTATCAATGTGGATCACTACTGAGTCTGGTCGCCAGTATTCCAGTTCGCAGTCCATCAACTCGCCATCTTGCTTGTAGTTCACACGGCAGATCTTCAGCACCGGTTGACCCTCAGCCAAATTTAGCGCCTTAGCGACATAGGCTGGGGCTGAAGTGGGAATTACATCAAAACGCGAGCGTTGGGTCTCGTAGCCGTATTTTTCTCGGTAGATGCCTGTCAGCGACATGGTGAGGTTTTCCGACAAGACACCATCAAATAAGGGCGCTTTCAGTACATTTTCAACAAACAGCACTGCTCTACCATCAATAAAACGCAAGCGCTCAATCACGTGTATTGGCGTTATCTGCTCTATCTCTAATGCTTTGGCGTAATCGCCTGTCGCCATCTCTGTACGGGTGCTGAGCAGTCTGGTTTCTGCTATGCGGTGTTGTTCACGAATCATTTGATGAAAGTGAGAACGTGATAATGGGTTATAGCGAACACGTTCGGGTGACACATACCAGCCTCGGCGCTCTTCTCGGTATATCAAACCTTCGGTTTCTAATGAGACCAACGCATCTTTGAGCGTAATTCGTGTGGTTGAAAACAGCTCGCTGAGCTCTCTTTCGGATGGCAGTTTTTGCCCTTCGGTGAAGATGCCTGATTGAAGCTGCTCTCTAATGCTCGCCTTAATTCTGCCTAGCTGTGTCCCTGATTGCGCTGTAGCCAATGTTCTCATTACTGATCTAGTCCATAAGTTCGTATGCTCAATAAGGTAAACCATGGAGTTAACAGGAATGTGACAGTAAACAAAGGCTTACTGTCATATGAGTGAAATATAACTGCCACGAAAATGCACCCTAACTGTCAAATAAGTTGCGCGAAAGCGTCACACTCTGGCGATAGCATACAAAACGAACTTACTGACCTAGTCCAGAGGGATAGAGACAATGAAAACTTTGCTTAGCCGTTCAACTGTATCGCCAGCCAAACTGATTGGTTCACCTGCAAAATTAATCGGCGCAACGCTAATAACGGCAACACTTTCAATGCCAGCGATGGCGAAGGATGCTGATCTTGAGTCACTGATTGAAGCCGCTCAAAAAGAGGGTGCGGTTTACAGTGTAGGTATGCCAGACAGTTGGGCAAACTGGAAAGGCACATGGACTGATCTGAAAGCAAACTACGGTTTGAAGCATCAGGATACAGACATGAGCTCGGCTCAAGAGATCTCGAAATTTGAAGCAGAGAAAAGAAACGCAACTGCAGATATCGGTGATGTGGGTTTCGCATTCGCACGTGTGGCCGTAAAGAAAAACGTCACTCAGCCATACAAACCAACCACTTGGAATGACATTCCAGACTGGGCAAAAGACAAAGATGGTCACTGGGCTCTGGCTTACACAGGTACTATCTCGTTCATTTCAAACAACAACCTTGTTGAAGATGCGCCGAAAACTTGGAGTGACCTACTAGAAGGCGACTACAAAGTCACAGTGGGCGATGTCGGCGTAGCCGCGCAAGCAAACAACGCGATTTTAGCGGCAGCATTTGCTAATGGCGGTGACGAGTCGAACCTAAAACCAGCGATTAAATTCTTTGGTGAACTAGCGAAGCAAGGCCGTCTATCTTACACCGACCCAAGCATCGCGAACCTTGAAAAAGGCGAAGTGGAAGTAGCAATCATGTGGGACTTCAACGCACTGAACTACCGCGACAAGATTGACCGTGAGCGCTTTACGGTAAGCATTCCACAAGATGGCTCAGTGATCTCTGGTTACACCACCATCATCAACAAATACGCACAAAACCCGAATGCGGCGAAGTTGGCTCGTGAATACATCTTCAGCGACCAAGGCCAAATCAACCTGGCAGAAGGTTACGCACGTCCAATCCGTAGCAACGTTACGTTGCCTAAATCAGTACAAGACAAGCTGATCTCGAACGATGAATACAGCAACGTGCACCCAGTATCTGACTTCTCAGCATGGGAAAAATCAGCACGCCGCCTGCCACGTCAATGGCAAGAAAGCGTATTGATTCACCAGCAATAACCCCGCTTAACACGCCACCTGTACGGGTGGCTTATAGAAACAAGCAATAGAGAATAGACCATGAGCAATAAGGTTATCCTTGTTGTTCTAGATGGACTGAACTATCAGGTAGCCCGTGATTGCATGGGCTACCTGAACGGTCTTCTAGAACTAAGCGATTTGCAGACAAAACAGGGCGATATGCATGAAAAACAGGGCGATATGCACAGCAACCAAGGCGATTCGTACAATAAACAGAGCACTTCGCAGAGCACGCAAAAAAACAAGCTGCGCGCCACGCTTTACCCTGTGCAGTGTGAGCTGCCATCTATGTCACGTCCACTGTATGAGTGCATCCTGACCGGTGTTCGCCCTGTTGAGAGTGGCATCGTCAACAACCAAATCGTGCGTTTGTCGAATCACGAGTCGGTATTTAGCTTGGCGAAGTCGCAGAACAAAGTGACGGCAGCTGCGGCTTACCATTGGGTGAGCGAGTTATATAACCGAGCGCCATTTGATGCAGTACGCGACCGTTTCACCAACGATGAGACCATGAACATTCAACACGGTTGTTTCTACCACTGGGATCACTACCCAGATGAAGCCTTGTTCTTGGATGCAGAGCACTTGCGCGTGACTCATCAGCCTGATTTCTTGCTGATTCACCCAATGAACATTGACGACATGGGACATAAGCATGGGCTGGACTCTCGCCAGTATCGCAATAGTGCACGTGGCGCGGATATCTACCTGTCGAACTACCTTGAGAAATGGGTAGACGATGGTTATCAAGTGATCATCACCAGTGACCATGGCATGAACAATGACATGTCTCACGGTGGCATTCTGCCTGAAGAGCGTGAAGTGCCATTCTTTGTGATTGGCGATAAGTTCACACACCAAGAATGTTCAGTGAAACAGACCGATATCTGCGGCAGCGTCTGTCAGTTACTCAACCTTGAACACGATAAATCTTACACTCAGGAATTGTTGGCCCTATGAGCAGTTCTGTAATCACGCAGACCGATGGCTCTGCGCTTCAACCCAAAACTAAATCTTTGTTTCAACGCTTCAAGCCCGCTTTGTGGCTTGCACCTTTCGCGCTGTTTTTCTATCTGTTCCAACTGGCACCTATGGTTTGGGTGCTGATCAACAGCTTCTTCTACGACGATGAGCTCTCTCTCGAAAACTATTCTGAAATATTCGATTCTGCCTTCATGATGCAGGCCTTCGGTAACAGTTTATGGCTGTCGATTTGGTCGAGCATTGTTGGTTTAGCGATCGCGACTCTGCTCGTCTCATCATTGCGCCGCGTTGATTCTAAAATCCGCGATGCGGTGATTGCCTTCACCAATATGAGCAGCAACTTCTCAGGCGTGCCTCTGTCGTTCGCATTCATCATCATCCTTGGGACCAACGGTGCGATTACCTTGTTGCTCAAGCAGTATGGATTGCTGGGTGATTTCGACCTTTACGGCAAGTGGGGCTTGCTGGCGATTTACATCTACTTCCAGATCCCATTGGCGGTGTTGTTGCTCTATCCAGCGTTTGATGCTCTGAGTGACGACTGGCAAGCCGCTTCTGCATTGCTTGGCGCGAAAACTTGGCAATACTGGACCAAAATAGCGCTGCCTGTGTTATCTCCGGCTTTGTTCGGCACCTTCATCATCTTGATTGCCAATGCGATTGGCGCCTATGCGAGCGTGTATGCGTTGACCTCGGGCAACTACAACGTGATTACGATTCGAATCGCGAGCTTGGTATCGGGCGACTTGTTCTTAGAACCAAACCTAGCTGCGGCAATTTCAGTGATTCTGATGGCGATGCTGGCCTTCATCACCGTGATTAACCAATGGCTTATCAGCAAAAGCTACGCAGGGAAGAGAAAGTAATGAACACCGTAAATACTCGCTTTCATAAAACGGTTGTCTATTCGATTGTCGGCATCATGATGATCCCGATCTTAGCGACCTTTATTTACTCGATCTCTTCTCGATGGGGCGCAACGATCCTGCCAGATGGTTTCACGTTAGATTGGTATATCAACCTGCTGACCGATCCTCGCTTCTTACAAGCCTTTGGTCGTTCCCTGTTTATCTGTGTGGCGGCGCTGTCATTGAGTGTGGTGTTGGTTCTGCCTGCGATTTTCGTGGTGTTTTACTATTTCCCGAAGCTCGACAAGGTCATGAACATCCTGATCTTATTGCCGTTCGCGGTGCCGCCAGTAGTGTCGTCAGTCGGCTTGCTTCAGCTGTATGCAGACAGCGAAATCTCACTGATAGGCACACCGTGGATCTTGATTGGTACTTACTTCACCATCGCGCTGCCATTCATGTACCGCGCGATTGCCAACAGCTTTGAAGCGATTAACTTGCATGACTTGATGGATGCAGCACACTTGCTCGGTGCAAGCACCACCAAGGCGTTCTTGTTGATTATTCTGCCAAACCTTAAGAAAGGCTTAATGGCGTCCCTGTTCTTGTCGTTCTCGTTCCTATTGGGCGAGTTCGTGTTCGCCAACATCTTGGTGGGTACACGTTACGAGACACTGCAAATCTACCTATACAACATGCGTCAAACCAGCGGCCACTTCACGTCAGCCCTAGTGATGACGTACTTCCTGTTTATTTTCTTACTGACTTGGTTGGCAAGTCGTTTCAGCCAGGGAACAAAATAATGAGCTATGTAAATGCGAAAAACTTCACCAAGCGCTTTGGTGACAACACGGTGTTTGAAGATATTGAATTTTCAATCGAGAAGGGCGAATTTATTACTCTGCTTGGCCCAAGTGGCTGTGGTAAATCAACTCTACTGCGCAGCTTGGCAGGCCTGAATCCTGTTGATGGTGGCGAAATCTGGGTGAACGGCGAAGAGATTACTCACCAAGTGCCACAACAGCGTGGCATCGGCATGGTGTTTCAATCTTATGCACTGTTCCCGAACATGACGGTTGAGGGCAACATTGCGTTTGGACTCAAGATGAAAAAGCTTGCTGCTGACGAGATTAAACGTGAAGTCGCGAAAGTGATTGGGCTGGTGGACTTAACGGGCAAAGAAAAGTTCTATCCGCATCAGTTATCGGGCGGTCAGCGTCAGCGTGTGGCTTTGGCAAGAGCCTTGGTGGTCAAGCCGCGTATTCTATTGCTCGATGAGCCACTTTCGGCGTTGGATGCGAAGATCCGTAAACACCTTCGCCAACAGATTCGAGATATTCAAAAAGAGATGAACCTGACCACGATCTTCGTGACTCACGATCAAGAAGAAGCGATGATCATGTCTGACCGCATCTTCTTGATGAATAAAGGTGAGATCGTACAAGCAGGCACACCTGAAGAGATATACACTCAACCTGCCAATGAGTTTGTTGCTGGCTTCATGGGGCACTACAATTTGGTGCAGGCGAACAAAGCTAAGCAGCTGTTCAACATTGAAACTGAGTGGAAGGTGGCGATTCGTCCTGAATCTATCTACGTTAAAGAACAAGGCCGACAATATGGCGAGCATATCTCCGCGCCGAAAACGGGCACCATTCGTAACCACCAGCTCTTGGGTAACGTGATTCGCTACCAAGTGGACGTTGATGAATGTGAGCTGACGGTCGACCTACTTAACCGTTCCTCTGAACGACTGTTGGCAAACGGCAGCCAACTTGAACTCCTGTTTAACCTTAACGAAATTCAATCAGTGAGAGCCTAAGATGTTCAAACCTTTGTATGTATTTGATATGGATGAAACGCTGATCAATGCCGATGCAGCGATGCTCTGGAATGAGTTCTTGGTTGAAAAGGGCATTGCCACTGCGCCCAACTTTATTGAAGAAGACCAGCGCTTAATGGGCTTGTATTCGGAAGGTAAGCTGAACATGGAAGGCTACCTTGCGTTTGCTATGGAGCCACTGGTTGACATACCAACTGAGCAAGTTACCGCCTTGGTTGAAGAGTGTGTTGAGCAACATATTTTGCCTAAGCAGTTCAAACAGTCGAAACCATTGATAGAGCAGCTGGAGCGTGATGATATCGACATGTTGATCATCTCGGCGAGCGTCACTTTTTTAGTAGAAGCAGTGGGTCGTAAGATTGGTATCGAGAATGCACTCGGTATTGATTTGATTGAAAACCAAGGCCGTTTTACTTCTCAAATATCAGGTGTGCCAAGCTACCGTGAAGGTAAAGTCACCCGTTTAAAAGAGTGGTTAGACAATCAAGAAACTAACTACTCAGACATTCACTTTTATACGGATTCAATCAACGACTTACCTTTGTGTAAACACGCTGATTTTGCTTACCTAGTAAACCCATGCCCGCGTTTGAAAGCACTGGCTGATCAACCGAATTGGTCGATTCTCAACTGGGATTAACGCGAACCTTATATTCGAATTAGCTTCGTTCTAGAACTCATCAAGCCGCTGACTACAGCGGCTTTTTGATTCGTATTATTCTATTTCTAGTTTGTAACCTATCCCGTAAATGGATTTAATGTAGTCACATTTTTCATTTATCGAGACCATTTTTTTGCGTAAGTTTTTAATATGGCTATCGATAGTGCGATCACTGACCACTCTTCTATCGTCGTAGATTTTATCAATCAATTGATCGCGACTATAAATGCGGCCAACATTTTGATAGAGAAGGTGCAAAAGCCGAAACTCAGCTGGCGTTAAACTTAGCTTAATACCACATAGGACGGCGGTCATACTCAATTCATCAATATCAATGGCGTTCGTTGTTGACGTGGCTTGGGGCTTGTTGGAACGGCGCAAAATATTTTTCACCCTCACGACTACTTCTCTCGGGCTGTACGGCTTACATATATAATCATCTGCACCCAATTCAAGCCCAACGAGTCGATCGATCTCTTCGACCTTGGCTGTCGCCATAACCACTGGGATGTCACTGAACGTTCTCAGCTCTCGATAAATATCCAACCCGTCTCTATTGGGTAGCATGAGGTCGAGAATAATGAGTTTAGGCGATGCTTGCTTTACCCAGTCAATGACAAGGTTACCATCGATAATATGATGACTTTCAAGGCCAGAGTGCTCTAAGTACTCACACAGTACACTTGCTAATGCAGGCTCATCTTCGACGACTAAAATCACGATTTTATTTCCTTTGGTAACGCTATGATGATTCGTAGTCCACCCAATTCTGAGTGGTCGGCAGTAATGTGTCCTTGGTGCGCTTCAACGATATTTTTACAGATAGATAATCCAAGTCCAGAACCGCCACTTGAGCGACTACGCGATTTATCAACGCGGTAAAGCCTCTCAAATAAACGTGGAAGTGATGCATCAGGTACACCTGGATCACTGTCTTCAACGTTGATAATAATACTATCACTAATGTCGGTAACATCTATCGATACATACCCATTATCGCCAGTGTATCGCGCGCTATTTTCTAACAGATTCACAAACAGTTGTGTCAGTAATCTCTCATCACACGAGGTAAACAGTGGGGCTGAATGGTCATAGTGCTTTGTTAATGTGATGTTTCTTTGTTCTAAACGGATCGAGTTTTGAACGATCACAGAATCAATCAGTTTATGTATATCAACGTTGTTTTTAACATTGAGGTTAAATCCGATGTCATACAGGGAGAGTTGGTGAAGATCCTCAACGAGTTGACCCAACGTGATGATTTGTTGATGTAACGAGTCGATGTATTTTGGTTCAGGTGATCGAATACCGTCTTGTAGCGCCTCTAGTTCACTTCTAAGCACGGTGATAGGCGTTCTAAGTTCATGTGAAATATCTGATAACCACTGTTCTCTAAGTGTTTTCTGTTTTCTTAGTGTCTCGACAACACCGTTGAATATTCCGATGAGATCAGACAATTCATCATTGCCGCTTTTTTTAATGTAGAAATCGAGATCGCCATTTTCGATAGATTTGGCACCTTTCGACAAAGCACGCAATGGTTTCAAAAATCGCCTAACAAGAAACAAAGAGATAAGGAATGAAAGTAACACGGTAATCGATGCGATAGTGCTTACATGCGTCGTTTGTTGTTTGAAAAAGCTTTCTGCTAAAGGCCCTGATATTTCATCCATCTGGACGATGGAGATATACCCAATAACTTGATCATCCCGTGTTATTTCGACTAGCGCTTGATGCTGACCATCTTCAAGGTGATGTAGGTTTTCAGGCGGTCCAATTATGGCTCGCCCGTCTTGATCTAAAATGTTGAGTCGTTGCCAAATAGGTTGAAGGCCTGGCGCTTCCGGCTCTCTTAATGGTGGTGGCGATGGGTGTCTGTCACGAGGATGTGGTCGTGAGGGGCCGCCAATGCTACTGGCGATTAAATGTGGTTCACGCTCTAGCCGCCTCCACTTTTCGGAAGGTGAGTAATATTGCTTTAAGTTATTGGCGAGTTCTTGAGCTAGGGCAATCTCATTATTATTTGTGAAATCTTGGAGCCCTCTTTGAAAACTGGAGTTAATAAAATAGGTCAGTACAAAGAGCATGGTCACGCACACCATTAGTATTGAAACAAACAGTTTGGTGAAAATTGATATGCGCACGTTCTCTCCAGAAATTAAAGTGAATTAAGACGATAGAGTGAGTTAAGACAATAAAATGAGATAAACCAATATTAGCCCTCGATCGTGTGGGAAATATGGACATTGATTTCTTTATTCATCTTAGGCCATGTATAAGCACTCTTTTGTTAGAAATGAATAGCGAGCTGACAGGGTGCTATACCCCATCAGCTCGCATTGAATTATCACTATTTTAGGATAACCCTCTAACCATTATTGACGTCTTGGTGGTGGCGGCGGAACTTCCTCTTCCGATAGACCACCGCTTCCATCTGCGTCTAGTTTATCAAAGTCATCGGCGAGCGGACCTCTGAGCTCTTCTAATTGTAATTCGCCATCACCGTTTGCATCCATTTCTTCAAAGCTTGGCATTTCTCTTGGGCCTCCACGGCTTTCAGCACACGCTTGAAGCGCGAATGTCGATGTCAGTAAAAGTAATGCCGTCGTGATTTTGTTCATCATTTAATTCCTATTCGTAACCAAATATAAGTGTAATTCTTTGACGCAAATAGGTTAGCGATCAAATTAGCAGAGAAAATGGATAAATCTAGGAGATGAAAGTTAGCGCTTAACTTTATAAGAGCATCAGATCATTAGCCCATCAAGTCAGGTTGTTTAAACCTCCATTGTTTCTACATAGTTTCCACATTTTCTATTTTTATCCTAGTCAACTATTGAACTCATGAATTTAATGCCTTTAGCAATAAAAGCAGAAAGCTATCGTTGGTATTGAAATGGATTATTTTTTAGGAGCCGTAGAATGAAGGCAATGGTAAAAAAATCAGTCGTTGTCTCTTCTACGTTGTTGGTTGCTTCTTATAGTAACGCTGCGCTTTATAGGGTGGTTTTGGAGGAATCACCAGTAGAAACGGAATCGGTGTACGGGGTCGCAGTTGAACCAGAGCTTGGTACAACGGATTGCTTTAGTACCAGTTGTGGTGACACCGACTACGCATTCGCAGGGGAAGCTCAAAATGCAGAACCAGGTTTTTCCTTTAAAGAGGAGGTCCCCTTTGGTATCGATAACACGTTCTACTATTTGGATTATGACGATATCTATAGCTACTGCACGAGCGAACTTGGCTACGCGACTTGTGAAGCTTGGAGTTCTTTATTGTGGTATGGCGATGATGATGCGGGCATTGGAGGCTTGAAAAATGAGCGTGATGCGTATTACGGGCTGAGCTATCAGACGAATTCCACGGCTTTTTATGACTCTTACTCATTAAGTGAGATCCCCGATGTTGGCAGTAACCCACCTGATGTGAGCAGTTATAGTTATTCCTTTGTTGATGGAACAGAGGAGAAGGTCATCACTAAAGTTGACGAGAATGGTTTTGTTCTTGGTAACACCAGCAGTGGTTACTACAGTTATAACAACCAATATATTCAGTTGTATAGGCAGCGTGGTTACTACGATACAGGCACTGAATTTACGGTTCTCCAACCTGAAGCCGATACCAGCATTACGATCAGCGATGCTGACGGCGAAGCGAATATAATCTCCCAAATGGGAAGAACGATGGCTTTTGATTCTTTCAGTTATGGAGGGGAAAGCTATGTGGTCGGAAGCGCGTCCGTTGCGACTTTTTATTACAGTGATGAGTATAAAGATTATGACTCTCCGTACACATCCGACAGTGATGCAGAGGATCTAGATAATTGTATCGATGAAGATATTGAGCCTGCTTTATATCCAGAGTGTCAGAACTTTGCTTTTGCTAATCGAGCTTTTGTCTGGAATATAACCGATGCGGATGGCCCCAATGATGATGGAAACCGTTTCTCAGTATCTGATTGGGAAACCAGTTCGACCTATTACTCTTACAACGATGATGAAGCTTCAGCACAGGCGAGTGTGAGGGCTGCAACGATTTCATCTAGAGGGACATATAGCTCTTATCCTGTTTTAGTTGGTTACAATACGGAACTAGATGATTCTGATAACTTTCTTATGCAGGCTGCTGTGTTTAGGCCAAGCAGTACGTCAAATTTCAGCGTTTCGGAAAATGCTTGGACGACGACATTTATCGCTAATGCGACGGTAGAAGTGAGTGATTCATACATCCACAGTAATTCTGTCGCAACAGATATTAATGAAAACATGATGGTTATTGGTTATGCAAAACGAGATGGTGATTATCCGTCGGATCGTGTGTCTGACAATCGTATGTTTGTCGCTGATGCGAATGACACAACGCCAACAGCTACATTCTTCGCAAGTTTAGGTGAAGACATTTTCTTTGATAGTGCAGAAGGAAAAGCAAGTGAGATCAATAATTACAATGAAATTGTTGGCTATGTTGACGCAGAAACTCACTCTGAAGTAGACGGCCATGAAAGGAGGCATCGCGGCTTCATTTTCCCTTACAACGACATTGGTACCGATGCTGATAGACGTGCAAGATATAATGATCAAGCTTGGTGGTTAGACGACCTAACTAACGGTGGTGACTACAGTGATGCCAACAACCACTTTAGAATATTGGACGCAACCGACATTAATGATGCGGGTGTTATCTCAGGGACGGCAATACAATGTTTTGCGAGTGAAAGTAGCTCCTCTTCTATGGCTTATGATTCAACCGCGCACTTTGCATATTGTAATGATGGAGTAGGTGACGAGAGGGTGGTGGCTGTGAAACTTATCCCGATATCTGGAGCAACAAGTGAAGACATTGCTGAAAGAAGTGATGATAGCGCTGAAGATGTTGAACGTAGTGGTGCCGGTACCGGGTTATTGGTGCTTATCAGTTTGATGTCCGTGCTTTCAGTTCGCTTGAAAAAATCTCGTTCTGTGATTACCTAAATTGATGACGTGCTCACGAGATAAACAACCTCTATTTGACCATCAACCATCAATCATCAACCATTAAAGTAATGGGTTAGAGTTGATGGCTCACCCTATGAGAATACCATTGGGATATGAAGCTTTTTAAAAGAGCATCACCTGTTTTGTGATGCTCTTTTTACGTTCAACATACACTTATCTCTTTCTGCTTTAGCCCATAAAGCTCAAATGTAACAATTCAATAACATTCCTTCTTCTTCTGTAAATCAAACCACCACCTTTCAATCCCTTGATAGCACTCACTTTCTTGTCTCGATGGTTTGTGTGTAACAAATATTTTACAAGCTGACAGGGTTTCATCGAAATTGCCCATTTTCCTCCACCCATTCCATTATCTCGGCTTGTGGGCCAAATTTAATTGAGGACAAAAAATACACAACACAAAACCAATAGGTACAAGGAGAAAGTTCATGGTGGATACATACAACCCGCTTGGCACGGATGGATTCGAGTTTGTTGAATACACGGCCGTTGACCACAAGGGAATAGAGCAACTTAAAGCGCTGTTTGTGTCACTTGGTTTTGCTGAGATAGCCAAGCACCGCTCAAAAGAAGCTTGGCTGTATCGACAAGGTGATATCAATTTTATCGTCAATGAACAACCACACAGCCAAGCGGAAGCGTTCGCTAAAGTTCACGGCCCATCGGTGTGTGGCATGGCGTTTCGTGTTAACGATGCAACCACGGCAATGACGCAGGCGTCTAGCGGTGGTGGTGAAGAGTACAAAACAGAAATAGGGCCGATGGAGCTGAGCATTCCTGCCATTTACGGCATCGGTGAAAGCCTGCTCTATTTTGTGGATCGCTACGGCAAGCAGAGCATCTACGACGTTGACTTCCGATTCTATGATGACGCGGAAGAGCGCATGGCGAAAGCCGATGTTGGTCTTTATGAGATCGATCACCTCACGCACAACGTGAAACAAGGCAATATGGACCTGTGGTCTGGTTTTTATGAGCGTATCGGTAACTTCCGTGAAATTCGCTATTTCGACATTGAAGGTAAGCTGACAGGCCTTGTGAGCAGAGCCATGACCTCGCCATGTGGCAAAATCCGCATCCCTATCAATGAGTCTTCAGACGACAAATCACAAATCGAAGAGTTCATCCGCGAATACAACGGCGAAGGCATCCAACACATCGCGCTCGCAACGGATGACATCTACAAAACCGTGAAAACCCTGCGTGATCGCGGCATGGACTTTATGCCAACCCCAGATACCTATTACGAGAAAGTCGACGAGCGTGTGAAGGGCCACGGTGAAGACACCGATCTGCTGCGCGATTTACGGGTTCTGATTGATGGCGCGCCGACCAAAGACGGCATCTTGCTGCAAATTTTCACACAGACGGTAATCGGGCCTGTGTTCTTTGAAATCATTCAGCGTAAAGGTAATGAAGGCTTTGGCGAAGGTAACTTCAAAGCGCTGTTTGAATCGATTGAAGAGGACCAGATTCGTCGAGGAGTATTAGACGATGCATAAATGGATCTCGTTTCCTCATCGGGAGGGTGTGTGCTCTAAACAAGCGCACGCCGATTTTCCCGAAGAGGCAATTTATGAGCGAGAGGCGGGCCGAAGTGGGTTCTTCGGCCCAGCGGCTCACTTTCATCACCAACATGCCCCAACAGGTTGGTCGGAGTGGGAGGGTGATCTGCGCCCTCGCGCTTTTGATTTTACGCTGGTGGAAAAAGCCAGCCAGATAACCCCTTGGGCTGTGCCTCATCTTTTGCATAACGCGGACTGCAAAATCCGTGTATGGCGCATGGATGAGAAGATGGATTTCTTGGTACGTAACTCCGATGGCGATGAGCTACTGTTCATTCACCAAGGCAGGGCAGATCTCTATTGCGACTATGGCCATTTAGAAGTGAGTGAAGGGGATTACGTGATGATCCCGCGCTCAACCAATTGGAGCTTGGAGCCAAGGGAGCCGATGTTCATCTTGATGATAGAGAACACAGACGCGGCTTACTCCCTGCCAGAGAAAGGCATGGTCGGCAATCACGCGGTGTTTGATCCAGCGGTTCTTGAAATCCCGTCGATCAACGATCAATTCCGCGCTCAGTACTCCGAAGATCAAACCCAAGTTCAGGTGAAACGCCACGACAAAGTCAGTGTGATCACTTATCCGTTCAATCCTTTAGACGCGATTGGTTGGCATGGGGATTTGGCTGTGGTGAAAGTGAATTGGCGCGATATCAGACCGCTGATGTCACATCGTTACCACTTGCCACCGTCTGCGCATACGACCTTTGTTGGCGCAGGCTTTGTAGTGTGTACCTTTGTGCCACGCCCGATTGAGAGCGATCCAGGTGCGTTGAAAGTGCCGTTCTATCACAACAATGACGACTACGATGAAGTGCTGTTCTATCACGCTGGTGACTTCTTCAGCCGCGATAACATTGAAGCGGGCATGGTGACCTTCCACCCTGCAGGCTTCACGCATGGGCCTCACCCAAAAGCCTTTAAGGCAGGGCAAGCGTATAAGAAAAAGTTCACTGATGAAGTCGCGGTGATGATCGATACTCGCCACGCGCTGCAGTTCTCTGATGAACTCGATAGCGTTGAGAACAAAGAATATGTCTACAGTTGGCAAGACACTGGTTTGCAAGAGACAGGTTCTCAAACCATGGCTGACGATAAGAAGTAAGGGACAAGGATGAAATTAGCAACCAAGAAAAATGGCACTCGCGACGGTCTATTGATGGTCGTAAGTAAAGATCTTAAACAATGTGTAGCTGCAACCGAAATTTTCCATGCGATGCATCTAGCGCCAACCATGCAGGTAGCATTGGATAACTGGGACAGTGTGGCTTCTCAGTTACAAGAGTTATACACCTCGTTAAACAAGGGGCATGTGACTGGCAGTGAAGTGTTTGCACCTCAGTATTGTGAATCGCCTCTTCCACGCGCTTATCAATGGGCAGACGGCAGCGCTTATGTAAACCACGTTGAACTGGTGCGTAAGGCTCGTGGTGCTGAAATGCCAGAAAGCTTCTGGGTTGATCCACTCATGTACCAAGGCGGCTCAGATGCGTTTATCGGCCCTTGTGACAATATCGAATTTGCCAGCGACGAGTGGGGCATCGATTTCGAAGGTGAGGTTGCGATTGTGACCGGTGATGTACCGATGGGCGCTAGCGCTAAACAAGCGCACGACTCGATTCGCTTGCTGATGTTGGTGAACGATGTGTCGCTGCGCGGTTTGATTCCGGCGGAGCTTGCTAAGGGTTTTGGCTTCTTCCAGTCTAAACCGTCTTCTGCGTTCTCTCCGGTTGCGGTAACACCTGATGAGCTTGGCGAGCAATGGAAAGGCAGTAAGGTGCATTTACCGTTGATATCGACCTACAACGACCAGCCTTTTGGTTGTCCGAATGCCGGTGTAGATATGACCTTCAATTTTGCAGAGTTGGTTGTGCATGCAGCTAAAACTCGACCATTATCGGCAGGCGCGATCATAGGTTCAGGCACGGTATCGAATAAGCAAGGCACTGACCACGGCACCTCAATTGCCGAGGGCGGCGTGGGCTATTCATGCATTGCCGAGGTGCGCATGATTGAGACGATTCGCGATGGCAAACCTTCGACTCAATTCATGTCGTTTGGCGACTCGATTCGCCTAGAGATGTTTGATACGGCGGGTGATTCCATTTTTGGTGCGATTGACCAAAAAGTTAGCCAATATCGAGCGTTATAGCCCATATTATAAAGATTCAGCTCGAGCGAGATCATTGTATGAATCAGAACATGACACTTTATGGTTACTGGCGCTCTTCGGCCGCCTATCGGGTGCGTATTGGATTGAACCTAAAGCAACTCAACTATGAGTCTAGATCGGTGCATTTGGTGCGTAATGGCGGCGAGCAGCATGATCCACAATATCGCGAGCTCAATGCCAGTGAATTAGTGCCAGTGCTGGTGGATGGTGACGTTCAACTCAATCAGTCGCTGACGATTCTGCAATATTTGGACGAAAACTATTTGTGTGAGAGCAGCCCAGACTCCTTGTTGATTCCAGAGCAAACACCATTGCGCTATCAAGCGTTGGCAATGGCTCAGGATATTGCGATAGAAATTCACCCTCTGAACAACCTGCGCGTGTTGCAGTATTTGGAGCGGGAATTGTCGTGCGAGCAAGAGGCGAGAATGGACTGGCTTCATCATTGGATGAACCAAGGTTTCCGTGCTCTAGAAGAGAAACTGGCAAAGCACAGAAAAGCACACGGTGATTCGGTGTATAGCCTCACCGATTCACCATGCATTGTCGATATTTGCTTGGTGCCACAGGTGTATAACGCGCTGCGCTTTGGCGTTGATATGTCGCCTTATCCGCTGATTAACTCAATTGTCGAAGCGTGCAATCAGTTACCTGCTTTTATTGAGGCGATGCCAGAGAATCAGGTAGATGCGAACGTATAGCTCAGATTAAGCCCCAACGGTTATTGATAGTAGAAAGCCCTCCACGATGTTCATTCGTGAAGGGCTTTTTTGTTTCAAGTTTAAAGCGAAATCACACGCTTGATCTCATCGAGCACATCCGCATTGGCTATCGCGCCGATGTTCTCTACGGGTTTGCCATTCACGATCTGTTTCACGGCCAGCTCAACTAGTTTTCCTGAGCGTGTTTTTGGCACGTCACTGATAGTAAAAACTTGGTTTGGTACATGCCTCGGCGAACAAGAGGATTTGAGTTTGCTTTTGATGGCTGCCAATAACGTTTCATCTAGACCCACACCTTGCTGTAACTGAACAAACAGCCATATCTGTTCATTGCGGTCGATGTTTTTACCGACTGCTATCGAATCGATGATGCCGTCAATGGTGTTCACTTGCTGATAGATTTCGGCCGTACCAATTCGCACGCCACCGGGGTTGAGTGTGGTGTCGCCTCGCCCGTAGAACAGGTAGCCGCCATGTTCGCTCTGTGCGACTTCATCACCGTGATGCCACACATTGTCGAACCTATCCCAATAGGTGCTGTGATAGCGCTCTCCGGTGTCATTCCAAAAGCCAGCGGGGAAGTTGGGTAGGGAGTTGGTGCATACTAATTCGCCACGTTCGTGATCGACCTTTTGACCAGACGAATTGAACACCTTGATGTCGACGCCGAGCCCGGCCTGTTGGCACTCACCGCGATACACAGGCGAGATTGGGTTACCCAAAACAAAGCAGCCACAAATATCCGTGCCGCCAGAAATCGACGCTAAATGCAGGTCTTGCTTGATGTGCTTGTAAACGTAATCGAACTGCTCTGGGTAAAGCACAGAACCCGTCGAGCACAGTGTTCTTAATTGAGGCAGAGAGTGGCTGTCGATTGGTGAGAGTTCGGCTTTCTCAATCGCTTCTATGTACTTGGCTGAGGTGCCAAATGTCGATACGTCAGCACGCTGCGCTAAATCCCATAGAACGTTAGGTTGCGGGTAAACCGGGCTACCATCAAAGATAACCAAACAAGCACCGCTGGCGAGCGCAGATACGTGCCAGTTCCACATCATCCAACCACAAGTGGTGTAGTAGAACACGCGATCTCTTGGTTTAATATCGCAATGAAGCTGATGCTCTTTTAGGTGGTTGATGGTAGTGCCACCGACAGAATGCACTATACATTTGGGTTTGCCTGTGGTGCCGGAAGAGTAGAGTACAAACAACGGTTCATTGAAGCCGACACGAGTAAATCGAAGAGGTTTTGTCTGATAGTGATTAATGATGCTGTGCCAGCTTAGAATCGACACATCATGTTCAACTTTTTTCTTCTCTAAATCGCTCTTCTCTAAGTCATTACTCGGTTTCAAATAACCGATCTCACACACCTGTTTTAATTCGTTTAAGTGTTCGATGATTTCACGGTTCTTGCCCGCCATATCGAACGTTTTGCCATTGAAGGTGTAACCGTCACAGGTGAACAGCACCTTAGGTTTCACCTGTCCGAATCGCTCAATCACACTCTCTACTCCAAAATCAGGCGAGGTCGATGTCCAAATCGCGCCTAAGCTGGTGGCGGCTAGCATGGCTATCACGGTTTGTGGCAGATAGGGAGTATACGCAGCAACTATATCACCTTGTTTCACTCCGCTATCGACAAGCCATTGCTGAACACTAGAGACAGCTTCACACAGGGTTTCCCATGTATAACTCTGTTGTTCGCCACGTTCATTCTCAAACCAAATCGCAAGCTCATCAGGCATGGTGTGTGCCAAACGCAGCAAGTTCTCGGCGTAGTTTACTTGTGCATTGGGAAACCAAACCGCATCACGGTTCGATTTAGGCTGCTGCCAGCGGCTCCCACCTTGAGCTTTGATGGTCTCGCTTTCTGCCTTGTTAATAGAGTCTTGTGAGCCGACTACTCCACAAAACTGCCATACGTTTTGCCAAAATGATTCCGGATGTTCCACAGACCATTGATGGAGTTCGGTGTAGCTTTTTACGTCCCTATCTAGGTTTAACCCAGACTGTTCAAGGCTATCGATAAATCGGGTTAAGTTGGCATCGGCGATACGCTGCTCGCTTGGCTGCCAAATGGGCTTATTGCTTTCGTGCATTCCTTTACCTTTAACAAAAAGTTAACGTTTTCAGTCTGGTATTTAGGTTTTACAAAGTCAAAAGTTCAGCAAAATAAGCGCTTGGTGGAAATGTGTAAATAAAATGTTACACGATCGCTTGTTTCGAAAAATCGCGCAAATTGGCGCTTATAAGGAGTGGAGATAGGCTTAAAGTGAGACATTCGAAAGGAGGTGTGTAATGACTCAATATCATTCTAAGCCCGTGAGCCAAGAGGGATGGGTTGAGTGGAGCCTCGAAGAAGATGCCATTTGGCACGACTTGGTGAAAAGGCAACTGGACGTCATTAGTGACCGCGCTTGCGATGCCTATTTGCACGGTCTGACCTTGCTGGATCTACCATTAGACAGAGTTCCCCAGCTGCCAGAGATAAATAAAGTGCTAATGGAAACAACCGGTTGGCAAGTTCAGCCTGTGCCTGCATTGATCGATTTCGACCGATTCTTTGATTTGCTCGCCAATAAGAAATTCCCAGTTGCGACATTTCTGAGAACGCGAGACGAGTTCGATTACTTACAAGAACCTGATTTCTTTCATGAAATTTTCGGCCATTGTGCCATGCTCACTAATGCCGATTTCGCGGCTTTCACTGAGCATTATGGAAAACTAGGCCAAGCCGCCACATCTAAACAGCGCGCTTATCTTGCCCGTTTGTATTGGTTTACGGTTGAGTTCGGTTTAGTAAAAGAAGGCCAACAACTGAAAATCTATGGCGGTGGCATTCTTTCGTCTCCAGCGGAAACTATGTATGCGTTGGGAGGGGATTTGGCCGTTCGCGAGCGGTTCGATCTGCAAACGGTTTTAAGAACGCCTTATCGTATCGACATCATGCAGCCGAAATATTACGTGATCGACGAGCTATCTGAGCTCTTTAAAATCAGTCAGGAAAACCTATTACAGCAAGCTGATCTCGCCATCGATGCGGGGTTACTACCACCACTTTTTGAACCCAAGGAACCAACACATGTTGAATGAACAAAAATGCGAAGCCTGCAGTATCGACGCGATTGCCCTAAGTGAAGATGAACAACAATCTTTACTGTTGGAGTTGTCAGACTGGCAGATCATCGAAAGAGACGGCATCCCGCAGCTTGAGAAGGTGTTCAAGTTTAAGAACTACAAGCAAGCATGGGCATTCAGCAACATAGTGTCAGAACTGGGAGAAGAAGAGTTCCACCATCCTTCGATCTTATTGGAGTGGGGCAAAGTCACCGTCACTTGGTGGAGCCACTCAATCAAAGGCCTGCACAAAAATGACTTCATCTGCGCCTCACGCTGCGATGTGTTCGCGGTGAGTGAATAGTTTTGTAGGTTAGGAGTTACTCTTGCAACCTCTGTGATGCGATTAACTCATTATTCGGCTCATAATGTGAGTTGAATAATTGCCTTAAACAGCTCATAGTATGAGTTGAATAAGTGATACTTTCGCATCATGGGGTGTAATATGTGGATTTGGCAGCAAGATAATTGGCCAAACTTTGTTTGGGATAATCAGAAAATAGGCGTGAGGTTAAGAGAAGTACGGCTTAATCAGGGCATTCTATTGGGCAAGATTACCTCACAGTCGGCAGATCAATCCCAAACCATGCTCGACACCTTATTAGCGAACATAGTCCATTCCAGTGCGATTGAGGGAGAAAAGCTTAATGCTTTCTCGGTCCGGTCTTCTTTAGCCAATAAACTCGGTGTCAGTGAAGATCGACCTTTTCCAACGACAGAACAAACCGATGGCCTAGCTGAAATTATGTTGGATGCGGTGCAGAACCTAACAGAGCCACTAGCGCTTGATAGGATCTTACATTGGCACGATAGACTGTTTCCTCAAGGCTACACCATGTTTAACCCTGTAATCGGAGGTCAGCTAAGAGGTGACACTCCCATGCAAGTGGTATCGGGAAGAATTGACCGTCCGACCGTACATTTTGAAGCGCCTAGCCGAGACATTCTTGATGCTGAGCTAGATACATTTATCACATGGTTTAATGATTCACTTACCGACGCCACACTCGATCCGTTACTTAGAGCTGCGATAACTCACCTTTGGTTTATCACCTTACACCCGTTAGATGATGGTAATGGTCGTATTACTCGATTGTTGACCGACTTGGCATTAGCACAGGCCGAGCAGCAGTCGGTACGTTTCTATGCGATGTCGGTGGGGATTCTCGCTAACCGCAAGCATTACTACGAGATATTGGAGCGAACCCAGAAAGGGGAACTCGATATTAGCGAATGGTTGATGTGGTTCTTAGATACGTTAGACGAGACGTTTACAGGGGTTTTCGCTGAGGTCGACCAAACTGTATATAAGACCAACTATTGGCGCAGCATCGACCAAACCAAGCTTACAGCAGAGCAAGTAAAAGTGCTGAATAGGATGCTCGATGGTGATTTTTCAGAAGGTATCAATGCCAGCCAATATCAGAAAGTAGCAAAGGTGAGCAGTGCCACAGCAACACGTCATTTGAATGCTTTGATTGAGCATGGCTGCTTAGTTAAATCTGGTTCTGGTGGCAGAAGCACGCGCTATCTGTTGCCTGAGTAGGGTCTATGCCTTTGATGTATCTCAGGGTAAGTTTGACCTAGCTATTAGCGACCACATCCCCCTGCTCTGCTTTCAATTTAGAGTATCAAAAACTCATAAATCTCAAAAGAATAATGTTATGCAACTGCAGTTCTATATTGGTATTATGATACTTTGATAAGCGTGATGAATCGAGTTAAATGATGCAGTTAGATGAGTATATTAAAGAGACGTTAGTACAGATAGTAAAAGGCGTGAATGATGCTGCTCAAGAGGTTTCTTCGTTAGGTGGCACTGTTAATCCTCATGCAACGTTTATTGATGTTGGTTTTGATGTACACCCTGAAAAGCCACCAAAGCAAACTATTAAATTTGATATAGCAATCCAAGTAAAAGAAAGCACTGATGTTGATGCTAGCGCAAAAGCCAAATTATCAGTTTTCTCTATCGGAGGCGGTATTAAAAACTTAGATGAATCAAACATTGCTCATAGAGTCACTTTTGAAGTTCCTTTAGACCTCCCTTGCCAAGCTTTTACTAATATAGAGTAGGCGTGTTAGTTATGCTGCTGCTTTTCTCGAAATGCAGCAGCATTGGCCATACAAAGATAACATTTACCCCTCTACTTTTTATCTTGTAACGGCTCTTTAGCCAAACGCACTTTCCCAAACTAGCTTGACCTGCATCAGTGACTTGCTTGGTTTCGGGTCTCATAAACCCTTTCTGTTACTCATAGTATTGGTTTTATGAGGCTGCTCTATGATATATTTCTCGGCCAAGTGTATTACAGACGAAGGCTAGCAATGTCTATCAACCTTTCACTCCTTCCACCCAGCGAGAAAAATAAAATCGAACTGGATAAGCAAGCATCGTTTCTTGTATGGAAACTGAAGCAAGCGAAATGTGGCCCTGAAGCCATTGTTGAAGAAGCAATGAAGCTAGGTGACCCAGATGAAAAGGTGTGGTTTGAACAGTCTGTAGAAAAATACAAACGGGTAATGGGTGTCGCATAAACGCAGACAAACCTTGCCCAGCAGTGCTGTAGAATTGAAATGACACAGTAATTTGCTAGAATTTGCACCGTTAATTGAATCAGAGAGAAGATCCCGATGGGAAGAAGTTTTGAAGTGCGCAAGGCCTCAATGGCGAAAACTGCAGGCGCAAAAATTAAAGTTTATTCTAAATACGGTAAAGAGATTTACGTACTGGCTAAGAACGGCAGCTCTGACCCAGACATGAACCTACCTCTTAAGCACCTGATTGCTAAAGCGAAGAAAGACCAAGTACCAGCACACGTTATCGAAAAAGCGATCGATAAAGCGAACGGCGGCGGCGGTGAAGACTTCCAACCAGCTCGCTACGAAGGTTTTGGCCCAGGTGGCACAAGCGTAATCGTTGACTGTCTAACTGACAACGGCAACCGTACTTTCCAAGACGTTCGCCAATGTTTCGTTAAGACTGGCGCGAAAATCGGTGTTGAAGGTACTGTTTCTCACATGTTCGCTCACCAAGCTGTATTCCAGTTCAAAGGCGAAGATGACGAGATCATCCTAGAAACGCTTATGATGGAAGACGTAGACGTGACTGACGTTGAGCTAGAAGACGGTGTAATCACTGTATTCGCTCCAACGACTGAGTTCTTCAAAACGAAGACTGCACTAAACACTGCGTTCCCAGAGCTAACGCTAGACGTTGAGGAAATCACTTTCGTTCCTCAAACAACTACGCCAGTAGCTGAAGAAGATTCTGAGAAATTCCAGAAGTTCTTAGACATGCTTGACGACTGTGATGACGTTCAGCAGGTTTACCACAACGCTGAGCTGTAATCTTTACAGTAACAAAAGTTATTAAAAAACCGAGCCTAGTGCTCGGTTTTTTTATGAACGTTATACCTGATTTTCCTTGATCATCGTTCCATAATGTACGGCTGACAAAGCGTTCTCTGGTCGCGATTTATCGCTGAACTTCATTATATTGTTCGTCTTATCCCGACATGAATCTGATTTAAGTACTCCCTGAGTATCATCGGGGTGATCGCCAAGCGTATTTAGTGTACAAAGAAAGAAAATATCAGCCAAAGGCTTTGACCCTGCTTATTGATGCACTGATTGAGAGTGTTCGATCTTTTCATAGCGATGGTTTGGTCAAATAAAAGGAGAAAGAAATGAAAGTAAGTTTTATCGGGCTAGGCGTTATGGGTTTCCCAATGGCAGGCCATCTAGTCAAAGCCGGTTTTGAAGTAACGGTATTTAACCGCACTCACAGTAAAGCGCTAGACTGGGCTGATAAACACCAAGGTAAAGCGGCAGAATCTGTGGCTGAATGTGTAGCGGAAGCTGACGTGGTATTGGTTTGTGTGGGCAACGATGACGACGTACGCAGCATGACAACCAGCGAAACAGGCGCATTGGCAGCGATGAAGCCAAACGCGATTCTTGTCGATCACACTACAACGTCTGCAGTTCTGTCTGAAGAGCTTGAAGTGGCAGCGAAGCAAGCCGGTATTCGCTTTATGGATGCACCTGTATCTGGTGGCCAAGCGGGCGCAGAAAATGGCGTGCTAACCATCATGTGTGGTGGCGAACAAGCGCTTTTCAACGACCTTCAACCTGTGTTCGAAGCTTACGGTAAGTCGTCAGTTCTTATGGGTAAAGTCGGCCAAGGCCAACGCGCGAAAATGGTTAACCAGATCTGCATTGCAGGAGTGTTGAATGGCTTATCTGAAGGCTTAGTGCTTGCTGAAAAATCAGGTTTGGATATCCCAACTCTGGTTGATTGCCTTAAAAACGGCGCTGCTGGCTCATGGCAGATGGAAAACCGTGCTACCACAATGGCACAAGACAAGTTCGATTTTGGCTTTGCAATTGATTGGATGATCAAAGACTTAGGTTTCTGTCTAGATGAAGCTGAGCGCCAAGGCATCCAGCTTCCACTGACTGAAAAGACCAACAACGCCTACAAGGCACTGTCTGCCGAAGGACAAGGCCGCATGGATACATCAGTATTGATGAAAGCCGTGGTTGAAGAGACAAAGAAGTAGAAAGCTAGAAGTAATAGAAGCTTCGCTTGGATAATTAAAAATAGCCGCTGATTAGCGGCTATTTTTGTTTGGTTTGAACTCTTTTAAACGTATTGAATTTTCTGTTTGATTCCTAATTCAGCAATCTATGAATTATCAATGGGACGAAAATCGTTAAAATAGATGTCCAAAATTGATGATTTAAATGAGTTTATTCACCTTTATCGATTTGCTCTTTCTGAACTTGATTGGCTTTCTGTTTAACTGCTGATGCTTTCTCTTCGGTTGCTTTCTTGATTTGAGTTGATTTTTCAACGGCTTTTTCTGAGGCTTTTGAAGAGTAGTGTTTCAAGATTACATCTAATGCCTCGAAGCGAGGGTGAAGTTTGTAACCTACAAACATAAAAATGTTTAACGAAATGAAGCCAAGTAGTAAGGCGACAATGCCAATATTTGCGCTTTGTAGAGCTAATTCAATGATCTGTCCCAGTTCACCACCACGACGCCCCCCCATCATTTGCGCCATTTCATTTAAATCACCGATGGCTTGAAACAAGTGGTAATAAAGATACGCTAATGACACTGCACCAATGCCTTTTGCTACGATTTTTGGTAAGCCAAGAGCGCAGGATGCTGAGCCTACAATCATTAGTAAGACTATAGTGAACCCGTAGACATCTAAACCTGTAATTGATTCAGACACTCCCCACATTTTGATAGTAATTGCAGGTAAGAAAGACCCAATTGCAACGAGACCATATGATGCAGTTCCAAGTTTGTTTAGAACTTTTGGCGTTTGAGTTTCGTTAGCATTAACTGTTGTTGCTTCCATGATATTGATAAATCCATAACTAATTTGATATAAACATTGAACCATTTCAATGCGCAACAAGATTGTATTAACTTTGTCTCGTATTTTAAAGCTGTAAGTGGTTATGCGAATGATTTATTTCAACAATTACTCATCGATCTCCTGAATCACCGTTTCTATTCCGAAGATTACAAAAACGATACATAGCTCCAATGTATCAGGTATGTTTATGTCTACCCAGTATGAATAATTAGTAAATATGGGTTGTGCAAAATAAGCACGACTTTTACTGAAATACAATAACTGAATCCTATATCCCCACTCACACCGCCTCTCAACCATTCACTCCTTATAATTACCATTCGTCGCATTGGTAAAACTGCACGACAAATTCTAGTTAACCTTTCAACGTCAACATTTGAAAGGGATTAGAAATCATGACTACTTCACACTCATTTAATTCAGGCTCTACCGCTTCTCTGCTTAAGCGTTCATTGCTGATTGCTCTTGTTTCGTTTGCACCGTCGTTAGCTTTAGCGAACCCGAGTTCAGACGTGCTCGATATCTACAACCAAGCGGCGCAAGGCAATGAAGACTTGGTTGAGGTGGCTTATGAACGCCTTAATGATACGCTGCAACAAGACGGCGCTACGCCACTGACTTTAGTTTATTTAGGAAGCACAGAAACCCTGATGGGGCGTGATGCGTTCTTACCTTGGAACAAGATGAAGTATGTGGAGAGAGGCTTATCAACCATTGATAAATCACTGGTGCTGCTGAAAGACGAAGACCAACCAATTCATGAACAACCCCGTGTTCAAGGGCTGCCAGATTCTTACCTAACTCGCGCAATGGCCGCCGTTACTTACACCTCTCTGCCAGACATGTTTAATCATTTCGATCGTGGTTATGACCTGTTCCTCTCGCTATTGGCTGAAGATGCTTTCCAGCAACAGCATTTCGCTGTGACATCGTGGATTTACCGTTATGCGATTGAGGCATCGATTCGTGCTGAAGACCTAACGCAAGCACAAGCGTGGCTAGAGCAAATGGAAACGGCCGATGCCGACAACATCGAAACGATGACTGCGAAGGCCCTAATAGCGAAAGCGAAATAAAGGGCATGGAAGCTAAACAGTTGGTTAGTAATCAGAGGAAAACGGGATGATTGAATTTAAAGATATCGGCAAAGCATATGTCACAGGCGGTCAACGTGTTGATGCATTAAACGGGGTCGATGGCCATATCCAGCGCGGTGAAATGGTGGCGTTGTGTGGCCCGTCGGGTTCTGGAAAAAGCACACTTTTGAATATTCTTGGTTTGTTGGATATGAGCTATCGAGGACAGATCAATATTGATGGCCAACCGTATCCGACAGAGCAAATCGCCGCTGCACGCTTTCGCCGTCAGTCGTTGGGTTTTGTATTTCAGCGCTTCAATCTGGTTCCAGTGATGACGGCACTTGAGAACGTGGCCTACCCATTGATGTTGAACCAATGTTCGAAACAAGAACAGCAGACCAGAGCACAAGAGATGTTGGAGCGTGTTGGGCTAGGCGAATATGTACATCATCGCCCAGACAATCTTTCAGGCGGCCAGCAGCAACGTGTCGCGATAGCCAGAGCGCTAATCCACAACCCAAGCTTAGTCATTGCCGATGAGCCGACCGCTAGCTTAGACAGTCACACCGCCAACCTTGTGATCGACATTATGAAAGAGCTCGGCCACGAAATGGGCACGACTTTTATCGTCGCAACGCACGACCCAAGAATGGCGCAGCGCTGCGATCGAGTAATTGAACTTATCGACGGACAACTAGCTCCACAAGCTGTAACTACGGAGGCGATCTCATGGGCAAGTTAACACAAAGAATGAGCACGTTTTTACTTCCAACTTCGGTGCGTTTGGCGTGGCTTAATTTATTAAGAAATGGTCGCCGCAGTCTGCTTTCGGTATTGATTATCGCGATTGCGGTATTTGCGCTGACGTCGGCAGGAGGTTACGGGCTTTACACCTACGAATCTTTGAGAGAATCGACCGCTCGAGATACTGGTCATCTTACTTTGAGCACGCCGGGATACTTTGAACAAGACGAAGACATGCCGCTGAGCAATGGTCTGGACAACGTTCAAGCGCTAACCAAGAGCATTATTGGCGACAGCGACGTGCGTGGCGTGCAGCCGCGAGTCTATTTCAGCGGTTTGGTGTCTAACGGCAGTAAGTCGACCATCTTTATGGGAACGGGTGTTAATGAGCGTGAGTTTGACATGAAAGGTCCATTCCTTGATGTGCGCAGTGGGCAAACCCTGTCGGATGTGAAGTCAACAAGATACGACAACCAAGAGCCACAAGTGATGCTGGGAACTGACCTTGCTCGTAACCTCAAAGTTGCGGTTGGCGATTGGGTGACACTGCTCGCGACCACCAGTGACGGTGCTTTGAATGCTTTTGATTTTAAGGTGCAGGGTATCTACTCGACAGGGGTTCCTGAGCTAGACAAACGTCAGCTATATGTACACATCACTACCGCGCAAGAGCTTTTGGCCTCAGACAAAGTCAGTACCTTGTCGGTGTTCCTATTTGAGACAAGCAAGACCTCGACCGTTCAACAGCGTATCCAAACTGCTTTAGATCGAAATAGCGCAAGTCAAAGCGAGCAAGGCACAGAGATCGAGATCACCCCGTGGCAAGATCGCGCGTTTTTCTACACCAAGGTTAAAGATCTTTACGACCGGATCTTCGGCATCATGGGCGCAGTGATGGCATTGGTGGTGTTTGTGTCGCTGTTTAACACCATGACCATGTCGGTGACCGAACGCACTCGTGAAATCGGCACCTTGTCAGCACTCGGCAGTTACCCTTCTGAAATCGTGGCTGGTTTCTTAAAAGAGGCGGGACTACTGGCTGTGATTGGCAGTGCGATCGGTGCGTTAGTGAGTGGTTTAGTGTCGCTGTTATTGCTGGTAGTTGATATACAGATGCCGCCACCTCCAGGCAGAACCGAAGGTTACCCACTCAACATTTACTTCTCACTGGAATTAGTTGGTTACGCCACTTTAGGTGTGCTGACGATATGTTTGCTGGCTGCTTATTTCTCTGCTCGAAAAGGTGTGAATAAGCCAATCACGGAGGCGCTGGTTTATGTCTAAATTAACTCATTCATTCAATACCTTGGCTTTAGCGTTGGGCTCTGTTTTGGCTTTGGTTCTAGCATCGACGCCAAGCTGGGCAGTTGATTCACAACAAGTCACAGAGATGATCGCGAAGGCGGATAGTTACCGGTTGAACAGCGCACAAGCCTCTAAGGTAGTGTCTTTAGTGGCGTTGTATCAAGACGAGCAACTGGACAAAACCCGTGAATACAACGTCTATACAAGACCAAATCGAGAGTCGTTGGTGGTGTTCAAATCAGCCGTCGAGGCAGGTCAAAAGATGCTGATGATAGAAGATAATTATTGGCTACTGATGCCGAAATCTCGCCGTCCCATTCGTATTACCCCGATGCAAAAGCTATTGGGTGAAGCCTCGGTAGGGGATATCTCGACGCTCACTTGGAGCGAAGATTACCAAGGTAAGTGGGTTGCCGAGCAACAGGTTGAGAGGTCGACTGGCGAGACACTCGATACTTATCATCTAAAGCTCGCGGCGAAAACCACGGGTGCTAGCTATCAATCAATTGATCTGTGGTTAACGGCAGACCGAGCGTTTCCAGTGAAAGCGGATCTGTATCTGCGTTCAGGTAAACTGGCGAAGCAAGCGTGGTTTACCGAAGGCGTGCGAGATGGATTACCAACCGTTGTGTCGATGACCTTGCTCGATAAGATTCAACCAAGCAAGAAAACCGTGATTGAGTACCGCGAAGTGATTGAGAAAAGCTTGGAAGACAAATATTACAACCCTGCTTATTTATCGCGTAACAGCGTGTCTGGGCTGTAGGTGGACGTCATGAAAGCTTCCGATCGGCGGTTCCACATCAAGTCTTCAATCGCTACTTTGCTTGCCTTGTCTTGTGTGAGTAACACGATTCAAGCGGACGACCTGAGCTTGGCGTGGGACTGGCAACTCAGTGCAGAAGCCGTTGAATCGCGAGAGTCGCCATTCAGCCCCTTACCATCTGATAATCGTCAGTCATTCAATGGCTTGCTGGATCTTGAGGTTGGATATGGCAATTGGCTTGGTCTGTTCGCAGTGAAGGCCAACGATATTTTAAGCAATAACCCTCAACAACAAGACGCGAGCTTTGAGTCTGAATTCATTGTGCGTGAGTTGTTTTGGCAAGGGGGCGTTGAGCTGTCGAATTCATTAATCGGCGAGCATTACCTCGATGTCACGCTTGGCAAGGTTCGTTTGGATTGGGGCGTGGGTTATGGCTATCGACCGTTAGACATCATCAAGCCTTATCGACAAAACCCGGTGGGCATTGTCGCAGAAGAGGGCGCGGGTGTGGCCTCGGCGTCACTGTTCGATATGACGGGAGAATGGACACTGCTTTACAGCGATTCGTCATGGACTTCTCAAGACGTAAATGAATTCGAAAAGCAGAACCAACAACAAGGCTTTGGGCTGCGTCGTTATAACCTGGTGGGCGATCACGAATATCAATGGGTCGCTTATTATGACGATGTACGTCACGGCTTGCTTGGGGCGAGTTTAGTGTCGGTGTTGAACCTCGCTTGGGAGTTTCATGGCTCGGTGGTTTATCAACGACAAAGCCTTGGCTATAGTCAGCCTAACTTACTGCTTAAACCGGTTTATCTTGAAGAGCAGGGCGAAGCTTATCAAGCGTTGGCAGGACTAACATGGGCCAATGACACGGGTCACAATGTGGTCTTGGAATATTGGTTTGATAGCCGCGCTTGGAGCAATTCTGAATGGCAAAGTGCAATAGAAAGTGCTGAGTCTTTGTCGGTTAATTCGATGACAGCATCACTGGCAGGGTCTTACGCTCAAGGTTATCAACACGCCAATTTGGTTCAGCACAACATCATGTTTCACTGGTCTTTGGATTCGACATATGGCTGGTTTGAAGATATCACGCCGACATTTGATGTGATGTTGTCTCCTCAAGACGGCGGCTTTATTGCGACCCAGTGGCTCAACTATCAGGCTTTAGATAATGGCAATTCATCGTTGGATTTGGAACTTGCTGCACGCTTTCTAGGCGGTAAAAGTGATTCTGCTTACGCCAACTTACCCGATAGTCATATGATTCTTTTAAATATCAAAGGACGATTTTAATGAACACTTCTTCAAACAGTCAGTTTTCATGGATTAAGAGCTTCACGCTGACCACTTTGTTTTGTTTTATCATTGCCGTCACCACTCAAACTATTTGGGGTGGCGACCTTGTGGTTAACCTCGCGATAAGCTTTGGTTTTGGTTACAGCGCGGTAGGTTCTTCTTTCATCTTGGTTAAGTTGTTTAAGAGAACATCCAGAACGCTTGAAGTGGGTATCTCAATGGTGTTCGCGATGACTTTTGGTACGTTGAACGCCCACTATTGGTTGAACGGACATTTCGGGGCCAATATCTCGGACCTTAAATCCGTAGTCTTGCTCGGTGTGATCTTCTGTTCGGTTTGCTATTACTACTTCTATACACGAGAGCAACAACTACGCGCCGATAACGAATTGGAAGTGGCCAAGCGTCGTCAGGCCGATCAAGAAAAGGTTGTGGTGCTCAGTCAGCTTAAACAACTGCAAAGCCAAATTGAACCGCACTTCTTGTTCAACACGCTTGCGACCATCAATGTGTTGATTGAGAGTGACAGCGCGAAAGCCAAGTTGATGCTCGAAAAACTCACCGACTTGTTGCGTGTGACTTTGAAGAATAGCCGCACTGAGCAATCGACCATCGCACAAGAGGTCGATTTGCTAGACGCTTATCTTAATATCCAAAAGATACGTTTGGGTGAGCGCTTAGCGTTTTCGATTGAAACACACGAGATTAACGATTTGCAGGTGATTCCACCGTTCTTGATTCAACCCTTGGTTGAGAATGCACTTACGCATGGCATAGAACCCAAAGCGGCGGGTGGCCAAGTGAATATCCGAATTACTCAACAAGCCGAGCAGTTGAAGATTGAAGTGTCAGACAGTGGTGCTGGGCTGAAAACGCCTTCTGCGAATACGGGGCACGGTGTTGGGTTGAGCAATATTCGTCAAAGAATCGAAACCCTGTATGGTGATAAGGCGAGCCTCACGATTACTGAACACGCTGAAGGCGGGGTAGTCTCGACGATCTTGTTACCGCTGACTGACGCAGCCGCCTAGAATTACAGACTAGAAAGCACAGAACAGTGACGAAAAATAGACGATTTACAGTGTGAATTTAAAGGACTAACCATGAACAACCCAGCAGTACAGCCGAGCGTAACGGCGATTATCGCAGACGATGAAGCACTGTTAAGGCATCACTTAGACAAGAGCTTGGCTGAGGTTTGGCCGGAGCTGGAGATCGTCAGCAAGGCACAAAACGGTTTGGAGGCGATGCAAAGTATTCAGCAGCTTAAGCCCGATGTGGCGTTTCTCGATATTCGTATGCCTGAGCTGGATGGAATCTCGCTCGCGAAACAATTAAACAAGCTAGATTCACCGCCATTGATTGTGTTCATTACGGCTTATGACGAATACGCAGTCAAAGCTTTTGATCACAATGCGATGGACTACCTGCTTAAGCCAATCAATGAAGAGCGTTTACTGGCCACATGTCAGAAAGTGCAAGCGCGTCTGTCGAGCAATCAAACACAAACAGGTACCACGCCAGAACAGCCCGATATCACGGCGTTAATGGCTCAGCTTCAACAACTATCCCAGTCGACGTCACAGCAAACGCAGCCTCCTTATCTATCGCAGCCCCTTTATCAACAGCAGAAGAAACATCTAACGTGGCTCAAAGCCAGTGTCGGAGAAGACATCCACCTGATCGCCGTCGATGATGTCGCTTACTTCAAAGCAGAAGACAAGTACGTGTCTATATTTAAGAAGGGTCAAGGGGGATCGCTAGAGGAGTATATTCTTCGCGTGTCACTAAAAGAGTTGATAGCGCAACTCAATCCTGATGAGTTTTGGCAAATCCACCGTTCAGTGGTAGTGAAAGTTTCCGCCATTGATAAGGTGAAGAAAGGGCTCTCAGGTCAGATGTCGGCGTATGTGTCAGGGGAAAAGCTACCGATCAGCCGTGCCTCGCAAGCGTTGTTTAAGGGTATGTAGAGAACTGGCTGAAATTTATGTAGCTTATTGATTTTAAATAGATGTAGTTAGCGAGTCTAAAATCGATTTAATAGGCTCTTATCTAAATGCCTATTTAAATGAGCACAGCGATCTTACATAACGATTGGTGATTTATAAAATAAAGATCCAGATCACAAAGATACTCATCAGGTTCAATATTAAGTAATAATCGTTAGCTCAATCTGTATATTGTCGATGAATGACATTAAGAGGTTGTTATGAAAACATATTATTTAGCGACGGCTCTATGCCTCACCTTAGTTGGCTGTAGCTCAACATCAAAAACTACCGAAACGCCAATCCAGCCGGATCCGGCATGGACTTCAGGCCAACTAGAAAATGGCCTTACTTATCATGTTTATCCAGATCATGAAGAATCCGTATCTGTTCGTTTAGTCGTGCACGCCGGTTCGATTCAAGAGACTTCTCAACAAGAAGGCTACGCGCACTTCTTGGAACACATGGCATTCAATGGCAGTAAAAACTTCTCTCAGAACGATGTGATTCGTCTATTCGAAGACGCAGGCGCTAGCTTTGGTGCTGATATTAATGCCTACACTTCTTATGAAGAGACGGTCTACCAGTTAGATTTGCCAGATAACATCCAATTGCAGTCTGCTTTGACCTGGATGCGTGACATTGGTGATGGCCTGGATTTATCAAGTTCAGAAGTCGAAAAAGAAAAAGGCGTGGTTCTTGGTGAGTTCCGTATGGCTCGCCTCGATGATAAGTCATTCGGAGATATATATTATGATTACTTCGTTGAAGGCGGCCCGTACGAATCGCAAGATGCATTAGGGACTAAATCGTCGATCGTGAATGCTACTCCTCAAAGCATCACCAACTTTTATCAGACTTGGTATCAACCTCAAATAGTTGAGCTGGTCGTTTCTGGTGATGTGGACATCAAAACTGTGATTCCACTTATTGAAGAAAAGTTTTCTAGCTGGGAGCGTGGCGATACGCCGAGACCAGAGAAACAGAAAACGACCTCATTCAATGAAGATGATTATGTTGAGTACGCAGGAAGAGAAGCGCCAAGCATCACTCTGACGTTTAACCGCGGTTCAAATATAGTTGAAAATCATGCTCAGCAGAATCAACGCAGGTTAGATGAAACCGCTCAGCAATTGATTCAACGACGATTAGAAGCGGTGTTCAATGATGCCGCGCTGCCGACTCAATGGATTGCATCTGATAGTTATCGAATGGGCGCTTTTTACTATTCGTCAATAAGTGTTGGGTTTCCGGCTGGAGACCGTGAAGTTATCCAACAAGATCTGCTTTCTACATTGGCATCATTGCGTGATTTTGGTGTTTCGGAAACGGATATTGCTGGCGAACTGTACTACTACCAAGACTTGCTGGATAACATCGAGCATAACTGGGATAAAATGGACAGTGTTGAACACGCGAATTACAAAGTGAGTGCGTTAGTCAATGATCGAATAGTCCAATCACAGAAAGATTATCAAGCAAGCTTGGAAGCTTTCATCGCTAACTTGAGCCTTGAAGTGATTAACGACAACATCAAGAATCTACTTTCTGATGATTACTTTATTGTTATTGGGATGGATGACTTCGAAGACAGAACCGCGATCATCAACTCTCTCGATAGTTTAAAAGCCACGTATAGCGAGGCGGGAGTTGCGCCGCTTGCGATTGGAACAGCCAGCGCTTTTGCTGTACCTAGCTCGCAAGGCGAGGTTGTACTTGCTGAACAAATGTCTATTGACCCATACATCCAAAAGTGGACGTTAAGCAATGGCATCGACATGTGGTACCTGCGTGATTATGAGGCAGGTGATGATGTTGGGGTGATGTACATGAGCCTCGGCGGAAAAGCCGCTTTGGATCCGAGCTTGTACCCAGCTGTTGAGGTTGCGTTACCTACCTTCGCTCGAAGTGGTGTCGGTGAGTTTACTGGTACAGAGCTTGATGCGCATCTGGATCGTGAAGATATTCAGGTTTATCCGTTTATCGATTTTACCCGCCATGGCGTCGAATTTAAGCTCAACAATAGTGGCTTAGCGGAAACTTTTGCTGCGCTCAACGCGATCGTTACATCAGTCAAAGTATCGCCAGAGCAACTTGAGGCAGTTAAACAAGAGTTCATTCAAAATCGAGATTCTTACTTAGCAAGCCCGGCAGGCCAGTTCGCATATGCAATGAACCAAAATACCTATCAAGCGGACAGTGATCATGTGTTGCTCGATAGTAAAAGTGTGGAAACGGTTTCTGTTGAAGAGATAAAGAGCATCCATCATCAGTTGTTTGGTCAATTCAGAAATAATCAGTTAGTTATTGTGGGCGATATTGATCCAAGTGAACTGAAACCTCTGGTTCGTCAATATTTGGCTTCTATTCCATTGGAAAAAGCCGTTGTCCCTGACTTTAACGTCGCGTACAAGCACCCATCTAAAGCGCGTATTGATTTGTCGGTCAACACGGCTAATAGCACTGAGTACATGTTAAGAGTCATTGCGGAGCCTTCCGAGTACACTGGAATAGTAAGAGGGCAAACGGCGAAAGATATCTTTATGGAAGACATGCTACAACGCGTTCTCGCTACTCGTTTAGATGCGTACATACGTGAAGATTTAAGTCTAGATTATTCACCGTATGCTTACTATGCATCGCAAGATGGTGATACAAGCCATGACTGGTTTATTGGTGCGATGATCGACCCTAAAAATGCCGATAAGATAGAAATCGCGATTGATAACGTGATCGAAGACCTTCTGAAGGGCGTCTCAAATGATGAGATTAGAGCGGCAGGCAAGCAATTAGAAGCGGACTTTACGCCTTTAGATACTAGCGTTGTGGACCAAGCATGGTTCGTGTCTCGTTATCTTTTACACGACTATGGTGTAGAAGCCTTGTTTAACGTGAGAGCGACGGTTAACTCGATTTCTCGTGAAGACATGAATCAACTTGTCCAACGCATCTTTGGTGAAGATAGCCGTAAGGTTAAGAACATCATGCGTCCTAAAGCCTAAAGCCTAAAGCCTAAAGCCTAAAGCTTGAAACCAACAGAAAGAGACAACTCAAAGCCAAGCGAGCACCGCTTGGCTTTCTTGTTTTCCCACCATTCATAACGTCTATGCCTCACCTGTTGTTAAGCCGTTTTAGATCTATGTAAATCTAAATTTTGAGATCGCTTAATCGGTTGCATCGTATCATTTTCTAAAAAAATGTTTTAAATCAAGACAGCGTTTCATTTGTATTGTAGATTGACGATCTACGAGAATGTTGTTTGGATATTAGATTGCTTAAACTGGGTACCCGATTAGTCTTAATGTTGTTTTTACTGAGCTTTGGCTTAGTGAATTCTAACGGCTATTCGTTTCCTTCTAAGCCATTTCAAATATACTCGGCTCAAGAGCAATCTTCACAGAATGATCTTTGTAAACAAGCTGATACGGATAATCCGTCGAGCTACTTAGAGTGCGATAAGGCTCAGTTTGGCACCGTGCCTTCTGGTGACAGTTCTAACTATCACGACACCGAATCAAGCCTTCAAGCAGCAAACTTCAGACGTATGCTCAGTAACGAGCAAGAAAGCGTGGCCGATCTTGAGCCTGCTTATCATCTACTGATTGACTTCTCTCCCCCCTCAATACTGGCTTCCCTGCTCTTCAACACGCCGTTGTTGGATTCCAAGCTGCACTGGACCAGTATTGTGAGTTCTCCGTCTTCCCGGCTTTCGGGGTGGAAAGAGGGCAACATCCAATACTCGCATTTCCGAGAACTTCTTAGCTAATCGTTTGACCCTAAATTGGTCGTATCGATGGTCGCCTAGTGCCCATTGAATTCGCCAGTTAACCAAGACAAACATAGCGACATCAGCTTTAGCATCACTATCTTTCAATCAGCTTGTTCTGGTCGTGATTAGCCATCGCTCGTGTTCGCAAAATATTAGACATACCAATCGTAGTAAATAACTGGTCACCCTAGCTGGTTAAAATGCTCGATCACTGCTTTTTTCTGGTGCTATTTTTGAGCACGTATTTACGGTGATTGGTAGAAAGAAGAGATCTTGACTGTGAAAAAACGCATTCAAAGAAAACAAATTAACCACTACTCAAAGTGGAAATACGCGGTGCTTATCGCCACCATTATCATCATGGTTCTGAGTGCTTTACCTTCTTGGTATGGCGAGAATGCATCGGTTCAAATCAGCAATCGCTCTGAGCAGACAATCGATGCGACTCAAATTACTCAATACCTTGCGAGCGAAGGCATCCAAGCCAAATCTGCATTTCAAAAAGACAAACGTTTAGTCGTGATCTTAGAAGATGCTGAACAACAAGCGAAAGCCAAAGAGGTGCTGAATGAGCGCCTATTGGATAACGCGACTGTTGCACTAGCGATGGAGCCAGCAGCACCGAAATGGTTGACTGACATGGGCTTCGCACCGATTCAGCTAGGCCTTGACTTACGTGGTGGTGTGCAGTTCCTGTTAGAAGTGGACATGGAACCGGTTTACCACGCCCAAGCGCAATCTGTGGTCGATGAAATCACCAGCCAAGTGCGTTATGCACGCGGTAAAGTGGTGAATAACCAAGTTGAATTTAACTTTCGTACTGATGCCGATTTCGAGAAAGCACAAAAACTGATTCGTGAAGGGTTCCCACAATGGCAACGTGACCGTTCAGATAAATCGCTAACGTTAACTCAGTCTGAAGAAGAACAAAGAACGCTACGCAACCTAACGGTTCAACAAAACCTACAGATCATGCGCAGCCGTATTGAAGAGCTAGGCATCACTGAGGCATCGATTCAACGCCAAGGTGAAAGCCGTATCCGTATCGAATTACCGGGTGTACAAGACCCTGCAGCTGCGAAAGACGTGATTGGTGCTACGGCTTCATTAGCGTTCTACTCTGTGTACGACAACGCAACGCGCAATACTCAAACTCTGAAAGATTCAGATGGTAATCGCGTAGTGGTTGCTCGCAAAGCAGTGCTGAGCGGTGAACACATTATCGATGCACGCAGTGGCATTGGTGAGATGGGCAGTGCAGAAGTCAACATTACGCTGGATTCTTCTGGTGGTAAGAAAATGTCCGAGTTCTCACGTCATAACATCGGTAAGCCAATGGCAACGGTGTACAGCGAATACAGCCGTGATAGAGCGGGTAACAGCAAGCAAGACAGTGAAGTGATTAGTGTGGCAAACATCCAATCTCAACTGGGTAGCCGCTTCAGAATCACTGGCGCAGGCAGTTTGGCAGACGCACAAGAGCTTGCGTTACTGTTGCGTGCGGGGTCATTGACTGCGCCTGTGACCATCATTGAAGAACGTACTATTGGCCCATCTTTGGGTGCTGAAAATGTAACCAACGGCTTTGCTGCTTTGGCACTTGGTCTTGGCCTTACGCTAACGTTTATGGCGCTATGGTACCGCCGCTTAGGTTGGGTCGCGAACTGTGCATTGGTGGTTAACATGACCACGTTGTTTGGTTTGATTGCCTTGCTACCGGGTGCGGTGTTAACTCTGCCGGGTATTGCGGGCTTGGTACTGACCGTCGGTATGGCGGTAGACACTAACGTGCTTATCTTCGAGCGTATTCGAGACAAGATGAAAGAAGGGCGCAGCTTTGCTAGCTCTATCGATCGTGGTTTCGATAGCGCATTCTCGTCAATTTTCGATGCTAACGTCACCACCATGATCGTTGCTGTGGCTCTATATACCATTGGTAATGGACCGATTCAGGGCTTCGCTCTGACACTGGGCTTAGGTCTTCTAACCAGTATGTTTACGGGCATTTTTGCTTCACGAGCGATCATCAATTTGGTTTGGGGGCGTGACCAACGCCACGATGTAAGGATTTAAGCATGAGTACTTCAAAAATGACTATTTCAGACCGCTATTTTTCAAATAGCTATATTTCGGATAAGAATATGACTCGCCTTCGTAAGGTGATGTCTGCGATATCTATTGTGCTGTTCATGAGCTCTGTGATGCTGGTGGCAGTGAAAGGTTTTAACTGGGGCTTGGACTTCACAGGTGGTGTGGTTGCTGAGGTTCAGCTCTCTGATCAAGTCACCAAAGATGCGTTAAAAACAAAACTTGATACGGCCTTCCAACAAGATGTGCAAGTGGTTGGTATGGCAGAACAGGATCGCTGGACAATCCGTTATAGCCAACTGACAGATGCTCCACAGCCAAACTTAGTGGATGCTTTGTCTTCTGTCAGCGACCAAGTAAAAGTGCTTAACAGCAGCGTGGTTGGCCCTCAAGTCGGTCAAGACATGGTTGACCAAGGTGGCTTAGCGGTATTGGTGTGTTTCCTAATGATCATGCTGTACCTGAGTGTTCGATTTGAATGGCGCTTGGCACTGGGTGCGCTTGCCGCGATCATCTATGACGTGACGCTCATCTTGGGTTTGTTCGCTTTTACTCAGTTTGAGTTCAACCTGACCGTATTGGCGGCGGTGTTAGCGATTTTGGGTTACTCATTGAATGACTCGATCATCATTGCCGACCGTGTTCGTGAAATGCTGCGCGGCAATCCAAACGGTGATACTGATAACCTGCTTAACGAATCGGTTAAAGCGACCTTCTCACGCACCATGGTGACTTCAGGTACAACCCTAATCACCGTATCAGCGCTTTGGCTGCTTGGTGGCGAGGCACTGCAAGGTTTCGCAATTGCATTGGTTGTCGGTATTGTCAGCGGTACGTGGTCTTCAGTGTCTGTCGGTATCACACTGCCTAAGCTACTTGGTCTACAGCCTTGTCACTACCAAGTGAAAGCGCCAGTAGAAGTTGAGGGCGAGTACCGTTAGGTTATCTATTGGTTAACAGTACGACTTAGTCAGTAACGTCAATAAGCCCTTCGTTTATAACAAAACGAGGGGCTTTATTTTTTATAAGAGTCAAACAGTTACAGAAAAGAGAGCCTATTTCAAAAAACGATGGATTGAGCAGGCAAGCCCTCATGATATGAAGTATGTTTAGATGACGTTCGTAGAAATGAGGCAAGGGAATGGAATATCGACATCAATGTCATGTAGGCGACCATGGTGATGCGCTAAAGCATCCAGTATTGAGTGCACTTGTTCAGTCATTAATGCAGCAACATTCACGCCTCAATGTTATCGACACCCACTCTGGTACAGGATGTTATGACCTCAACACTGCACCAAGTAATCATGCTGGTGAGTTTGCTGAAGGGGTTGGGTACTTGTGGCGAAACAAGGCTTATCTTCCTCCGGCATTCGCTTCTTTTATGTCGGTGCTGGAATACTACAATCCGAACCAACTTATCTCTCTCTATCCGGGTTCTGCAGCCATCACCTACCAACAAGGCCGCAGCCAAGATAGTTTCTATTTTTCAGACATTCAGCAAGATGAAGCTGATTTACTGCAAACCAATATTGAGAAGTTACAATGTAACTTAGATATTTCAAGCAAGCTTACGATTAGCGCAGGTGATGGGCTTAAAGCGTTACCTGATGACGTTGCTAAACATGACAACCACCATCTGATTGTTATCGACCCACCCTATGAAACCGATTCAGAATATCTCGCGGTGATTGATGCCTTAGTTAAGGCGTATCAGCAATCTGAGAAGGTATCTGCACTAATTTGGTATCCACTTTATACGGATGACAAGAGCTCACTGATTCTGAACCACTGTGTGACAGCGGTAAAAGATGGCTTGCTACCAAGTCCGATCAAGTCGGAACTTCGCCTTAGAGAGCCCAAGGGTGATGATCGCCTGATCGGCAGTGGTTTGCTGTTGTTCAATCCACCACAAGGCATTGCGGGAACGGTCGCAGATACGCTCGATTATTTACACAGCCAACTCGCCACTAATGGTGAAGGCTACTGGCAAATGAGAAGCTTATAGATCTGATTTTTATGGGTTTTATGATGGTTTTCTAGACATCACTCACTAAACCACTGTTATCTATGTGGTTTAAATTGACCAAACGCTAACTTTTATCGATTGATTAATTGCAGTGAATCATTTAAAAATAGAATATCAATGCGCACAAGTGCATAATGGCTCATAAGTTAAATAATTAAACTAGATTGTGGTTTACCCCCTAAACTGCATTAGGCTCGCACTAGTCATGCGAGCCTTTCTTTTGCCTGAAGGAAAATCTAAGGCAGTTCTATCAATTTAAGATTCACTACAACACTGGATAATCGATGTAGCCTTTTTCGTTGCCGCCGAACAGAGTCGCGCCATCAAGATCGGATAGTTCGCTGCCGTTTTGTAGGCGTGAAACTAGATCTGGGTTAGCAACGAATGGGCGACCAAATGCGACGAGATCGGCGTAGCCTTTGCTTAGTACTTCTTCGGCGCGTTGTGGTGTGTAGCTGCCGGCAACGATGATGGTGTTAGAGAACAAGGCTCTTAGTTCGACACGGAAGCTTTCAGGGATAACTGGAGCATCATCCCAGTCGGCTTCTGATAGGTGCAGGTAAGCGATGTCTCGATCTTGAAGTGCCTTCGATGCCTCTAAAATCGTTGGTACGATATCTGGGCAGTTCATGTATTTGAAGGTGATGAACGGCGCCAAGCGCACACCTACTTTATCGGCACCTATCTCTTCAATCACAGCATCAACCACTTCGATTAGGAAGCGAAGTCGGTTCTCGCGGCTACCGCCGTAGTTGTCGGTGCGTTTGTTTGAGTTGGTTCTTAGGAACTGATCAATCAGGTAGCCATTGCCACCGTGTATTTCCACTCCGTTGAACCCTGCCTCGACTGCTTTTTTCGCTGAGTTAGCAAAATCTTGAACAACACGATCGATGTCTGCTTGGGTCATCTCTCTTGGTTGGATGCAATCCACCATGTTGCCGTTACCATTCTCATCAGAGATCCAAACCTGCGTTTCTATTGGAGCTAATGCAGAAGGTGCAATCGGTAACTCGCCTTTTTGAAAGGTAGGGTGTGATACTCGGCCTACATGCCATAGCTGGCAGAATATCGCGGCACCTTGTGCTTTTGCTGCTGTTGTTACTGACTTCCAACCTTCGATTTGTGCATCGGTATAAACGCCGGGTGTGAATGAGTAACCTTGAGAGTCATCAGAGATCTGCGTTGCTTCCGTGATGATCAGCCCTGCACTTGCGCGTTGTTGGTAATAGGTTGCCATCATGTCGTTTGGCACGTTTCCAGGTTGGCTAGTACGAGCGCGTGTCATGGGTGCCATAACCACGCGGTTTTGTAGTGCTAGGCCTTTCAGTTCTGATGCTTCGAATAGTTTGTTCATGGTTTCTACCTTGTTTTAATGCTGTGATCTTTCGTTTTTTATTGGGGCTTATTTGCTTTCTGCTGGGCTGAAAATAGAGTTGCTTTGTGGCCTCCCCGCTCGGTTGGCTTTCGCAATAAGCAGCAAACAAATAACAGGGACAACAACGGCTGCGAATGGAATCATGCCTGCGCCTAGTTGGCTGTCGAGTACCATGCCGCCAAGGAATCCACCAAAGGCATTGGCTAAATTAAACGCTGAGATATTCGCGGTTGCTGCTAGCTCTTGGCCTTCGCCACCGTTGTTCATCACTCGAAGTTGCATTGCTGGAACGTTCGCAAATGATGCAATACCAAAGACAAATACCGCTGCAACGAATAGGATTTTGTTGTCTACCACAAGCCCAACTACAACCAATGACACGATCATTGCAACGGCCCAAAACATTGAAGCTTTGCCTAGGTTTTTATCTGAAGAGCGTCCGCCCAAGGTGTTACCGATGATTAAGCCGACACCCACAATCACTAAGATCCAAGTAACAGACTCTTGACCGTAGCCGGTGATGTGCATAGCGATTGGCGCAAGGTATCCGTATAGCGTCATGAAGCCAGACCAAGCAAAAGCAGTGATTGCCAAGCTGATCAGCAGCATTGGGTTTTTGAACGCTAACAGCTGAGTTTTGATGTCTTTTGCTTCACTGTGACCAGTCGATTTGATTGACGTTAGAATAGAAATCATCGCAATCGTGCCAAGTGCAGCCACGGTAAAGAAAGTGGTGTGCCAGCCGAATTGCAAGCTAACCCAAGTTCCCGCTGGAACGCCAAGAACGTTAGCGACTGTTAGGCCTGCGAACATTTGGCCAACGGCACGACCTGCCATTTTTTCAGACACTAAGTTGGTTGCGACAACCGCACCGATGCCATAGAAAGGGCCTTGCACTAAGCCTGCGATCACACGGCTTGCCAGTAGAAGTGGATAGCTTGGCGCTAAGGCGGATAACACGTTGCCAATAATGAACAGTGCCATTAAGCCAATCAGCACTATCTTCTTATTAAAGCGCGCAAGGTAGATTGTTAAGATCGGGCCGCCGATAACGATAGCCAACGCGTAAGCACTGATAAGGTAGCCAGCTTGACCTTCTGTGATTGAAAGTGATGTGGCGATCTGTGGAAGAATGCCTGCGATAACAAACTCAGCCGTGCCGATTGCAAATGCAGCGAGTGTCAGTATCCAAACTTGGAATGGCATCTTTTCTTGTGTCATGGCTTTTGATTTCATGATGAGTTACCTATGTAAATTCTTATTTGTTAGGACGTTGAGATAAACGCCCTAACGATGTTCTTTGTGTCTCTGTGTCTCTGTGTCTCTGTGTCTTTGTGTTTTTGCGGGGGTTTAGCCGAGTAGAGCGCCGCCATCGATGTCGATGATTGACCCTGTTACGTATGGGTTGTTAATCGCGAATAGGTAACCCATCGCAACCTCTGAAGGTTCGCCAACCTTGCCTGCGGGTAGATTCTTTTTGGCGTTGTCGTACATGCTTGCACGAGCAGAGTCGTCCATGTTTTTGTAGGCTTCCGTCATGGTCAGGCCGGGGCTAACGGCATTGACGCGAATGGGTGTAGCTCTTTCGCCAGTATTTTGGTTACGCTTTCTAGCGCGGCGTTGATGGCGGTTTTTACGTAAGTGCCAGCCACTACTTTGCGAGACAACATGCCTGTCGTGAGCGTGATAGAGCCGTTTGGCGTCATGTAGCGTGAGGCATGTTTTGCTACGTTTAAGCTGCCCCAAAACTTAGTGTCAAAAGCTGTCTTAGCGTCTGCGGTTGCTACGTCTGTTACTTTTCCTGCGGGAGCGGATGAGCCAGCTGTTACGACTAAGTGGTCAAACACGCCAATCGATTCGAAGTATTCACAAATTGACTTTTCATTGCTGATATTAAGGCCTGTATGTCGGCTAGCGACGTGCACTGTGTTGTTTTCGTTTCTCAATTTCATCGCGAGTGCTTTACCGATGCCTGATGTGCCACCAATGATGACGAAAGTGCGCTGCTCTTGATTAGTCGATTCGTTAGTCATGCTCTGAATTCCTGCGTTGTTCTGTTGATGTTTGTCATTATATGTATTCGACTAAATTTGATAATTGTCTAAAATATAAATTCATTATTCGGATAATCTGAATAGTGTGGCTAAGTGTTGAGATCGAGCATTAAGATCGAGAAGTAAGACGAAGAGACGGAAGCGAGAATCGTATGGATAAGTTTTCAGATATGGCGATGTTCGTCAGTATTGTTAAGCATCACGGGTTAGCGGCGGCTGGGCGCGAACTGGGTTTATCACCTGCGACCATGACAGCAAGGCTTCAAGCGCTGGAAGAGCGATATGGTGTGAAGTTGTTAAATCGAAGTACGCGTCATGTGTCTTTGACTGACTCTGGGGAGCTGTATCACAAGGCGTGTTTGGAGATTTTAGACAACGTCAGTGAGGCCGAAAACCTGATTCAAAATGGTGTAAAAGAAGTCAAAGGCTCGCTAAAAATCGCCGCGCCGAAAGACATCGGAAAGCAGTACATTCTTCCTATACTTTCGGGGTTTTGTCAGCAGTATCCGGACGTTATTCCTTACCTGTATTTGAACGATAACCTCTCGAACATTGCTGAATCTGGCATGGATATCGTGGTCCGTTATGGTGAACTGGTCGACAGCAGTTTGATATCCAGACGCTTATCGCCAAGCCGACGTGTGTTGTGCGCTTCTCCTGAATATCTTGCTAAACATGGAACACCGTTAACACCACAAGATTTGGTCGAACACGACTGTTTAGCCATGCTGCGTAGCAATGAAGAGCTCAAGACATGGCACTTCCAAGAACATGATATGAAGAAGTCGGTGACGGTTGTGCCGAAGCGATTTTCAGACGATGGCGAAGTGATTCGCTACTGGGCATTAAAAGGTGAGGGCATTGCGCTTAAATCGGTGTTGGATGTGCAAGATGACATCAATAACCAACGCCTTGTGACTCTGCTTAATGGCTACATGAAAAACTTCAATACCGCGATGTCGGTGTCGAGTGCTGACTTGAATGTGGTGTACATCAGCAAGAAATATCAGCCCAAGCGTATCCGGTTGTTTCTTGATTTCTTGTTTGAGCGGTTTGGCGATTTGGTTGAAAAGTCTAGTTAGATTAGCCGAGAAGCAGCGCATGACAGATCTCTCGAACTCAACACCCGGGTACGGACAGAGAACATTGAACTGGTTATGATACGACCAACATAAGGATGTGATTGGAGAGAAAAATGAAAGTCGTCGGAGATACGGTTATCCAACCTTTTCACAAGGCAACCTGCCATTGCGGTGCGGTTGAACTAGAGTTCAGCTTACCTAACGGGATAGAAAAACCACGCCGCTGTGATTGCTCTATCTGTCGTCGCAGGGGAGCGATTGTGGGCTCTGTTGCACTGGACGGCATCAAGATCCTCAAAGGTGCCGAGCATCTCAAGCTTTATCAATTCAATACCAACACCGCAAAGCATTATTTCTGCTCAAACTGCGGCATCTATACCCATCATCAACGCCGTTCTAGCCCAAATGAATACGGTTTTAACATCGGCTGTTTGGAAGGGGTAAACCCTTTTGATATTGGCGATGTGGTGACCAACGATGGCGTCAATCACCCTGCTGATCGCTAAGTCGTTACACAATATAAAAGGAATTAATTATGTCTGAATATGGAGCGGTCATTCGCTGGCAAAAAGCGGAAGATGAAGCCTTTAGCGACAACCAATACAGTCGCGGTCATACGTGGGAGTTCGATGGTGGTGTCACTGTGCCAGCTTCATCTTCTCCTCATGTTGTGCCACTGCCGTTTTCGGTGGAAGCGAATGTTGATCCAGAAGAAGCGTTTATCGCGGCACTTTCTAGCTGCCATATGCTGACGTTTTTGGGCATTGCCGCAAAGCAGAAGTACGTGATCGACTCCTATGTCGATGATGCGATTGGTGTGCTGGAAGAAGATGAATCTGGCCGCTCATCGGTCACTAAGGTGACTCTGCGCCCTAAAATTGTGTTTTTAGGTACCAAAAAGCCCACCGCCAAGCAGCTCGACAAACTGCACCACTTGGCGCACAAAAACTGCTTTATCGCGAACTCGGTAAAAACGGACATTGTGGTAGAAACTAAAGCGTAAACCACACACGTTAACATCCAAAAACCGCGAGGTTGCTTAGTGCATCACTGGCGGTTTTTTTGTGTCTGTGTAATCCTACGTACGGTTTTAATTGAGTGACAGTTAGAAAGTTTTGAGAGATAGGTAGAGAGCTCTTGAATGGTAGGAATAGATTGATTAGCAGAGAGTTATGTTTAGCGTCCCATTGAATAGTTTTGTACATCGTGTGAGTGATAAAAGCCAAGTGATGGTGAATGCTGCGGAATGTGGATGTCAGTTGAAACGAGTTCGTCGTTCGCGTAATTGGCTGTTGGTCGCTCAAGAGTATCAACTCGTTGAATTTAAAACGATGTTAACCCATGAAAAAGACGGTTGGATAGCAATTGCAATCGACAAAGTGCTGCCTAAACCCGTGGTGTGTTTGGCATCTCTGTTGGCCGCTACACCTTCAATGACTGTGGCTCAGCTGGTGATGGAATCTGGATGTTCAATGGCCGAAGCAAGACGTGCTATTGATGAACATGAAGGTCTGTAGGCGTATTCAAATCGTGTGAAAAGAGAATTGCGAGCAGCAAAAAGCCCGTAACGATATTGCGCTGGAAAACGTCATATCGTTACGGGCTTTATCATCTGTGCTGCTGTTAAGCTAAGCCATGCGGCTTATGAAGCATTGAATCGATTAAGAGTTCGCTACTTTTACACGAATCGTGTTTTTGCCAAGCTTTGACAAGTTCAGCTTGTTTAGTGCCGCTTTAGCTTCTTCTTGCTCTGGCATTTCAACAAAAGCAAAGCCTTTTGAGTCGCCAGTTTCTTGGTCTAAAACTAGGCTGCACTCTTTTACTGAGCCAAACTCAGAAAATAGCACACGGATGTCTTGCTCAGAGGTAGAGCGCGATAGGTTACGAACTAGAAGTTTCATAATAAACCTTGAATATGAATTTACGCCGAGCATTGTCGCACACTTTCATGCTCACCCTCACAAATAATTGTCTCGCGGCTCTATTTCCTTGTAGCTCTATCTAAGCACTAGCCGCGGTTTATCGTGATGTCTGATACGAAGCCATGCTCTGTGCTGGTCAACGCCTGTTGTAGCATCTGAGCGGCTTCTTGCGCGGTCATAAAGCTCGAGGTATCCATGTCTTTACCGCTTGTATTCCAAAACTCGGTCGCCATTCCTCCAGGGTAAACCGCCACGATTTTCATCGGGTGACCTTTTAGCTCTAACCTTACCGATTCGATAAAGCCTTTCACGGCCCATTTTGCCGCGCAGTAGGTGGACTCTTCAGCTTTAGCACCTTGTGCCGCCGTCGACATCACCACAGCGATGGTGACCGATTGATCTTTGTAGCGCTGTACAAGCTCGCGAATCAAAAAGATCGAAGACTCAATATTGTTCTTCAGCATGTCGCTGATGATGGTTGGATCTTGCTGTTCTATCTTACCGAAGTACCCACTGCCAGCGCTGTGGATCACCAGCTTCGGCATTTCAGGTAACGCATCCAATAACTCGCTCACTGAGTGCGGGTCACAGAGATCACAAGCTTGGCTAATGGTATTCGCAGGTAGGCCTTGCGCCACTTCTGCTAAACGTTGTGCATTGCGACCTGTAATGGCTACGCGCTGAGCGTCGGCGTTAGCATATTGTTTCGCGAGAGCTGCGCCTAAACCGCTGCTTGATCCGGTAATTAAAATCATACTGTCTTCAATTTGTAGAGTTGATTCGAGATAGTAAGGGGCTAGGCTAAGATTTTCTGAGATCTATGGCTAAAGTTGATCGATAGCCTGGTTGATAGGTTGATAGGTTGATAGGTTGATAGGTTAATAGCTTGGGTGATCGGTCGAGCGGTAAGGCTGAGCTAAGAAAGTGGGGGAAAGCCGTTAAGAATCGACGGGTTTGGTCAGAAATAACACAGCCAAAAAGTAGCAGAACTAACAAGTAAAAGCGCCGGCATAGAGCCAGCGCTTTTGAGTAATCATAAGTGATTATTCGTCGTCGAACTGTTTGATCGTGAACGCGTCTTCGATTCGGTTAAGCTCTTCTTGTTCTTTCACTCGCTTCTCTTCTTGCAGAGTCGCTCTCGTTTCGTTGAAACGTTTTTTCTCTGACTTAGTCAGGAATTTTACAGCTTTTTTGTTGGTCAGTGCGTAAGCAACTACGTCTTCACCTTTTTCTCTGCGGTCGTTTACGCGTTGTGAGAAACGTTCATTGTCGCGAGCTTTACGCTCCGCTGAGGTCAACTTGCTCATGCTTTAAAGCCTTTTCAATTATTCATGGTAGGGAATCTACGCTTAGCGAAACAAATGGGGACTGCTTAGTGTCAGTCTAGTCCATTTGTATGCTGGTGGCGCATCTTAGCACAATGGCTTGAGCATGCAGGTATGCTATTCGAGGGATCAAACAAAACAGCCCACAATTTTCGTTGTGGGCTGTTTTGTTACGTACTGTAGATGTAGTCATCGTTTTAAAACTAAGAATCAGAAACGGCAGTTACATCAAATCTTCTCGATGTATAAGATGACCTCTCCGACTTTAAAGCCAAACTTAGACATCTCAGTCTTGTTGAACAAGCGTTTATCGTCCATTAAGAACATCCAATCATCGAGCACCACTTCATAGGTGCTGCCGTCTACTTCAATTTCTAGATCATATTTCCAATACAGCGCAGAACCTTGGGTTTCACCATAAGCGGTTCCGACGACATCGTTGGCAGTCCCAGAATAGGTGTTTTCGCCCGTTTTGATCAGATTCCAAACGCGAGTTGAGCGCTCGCCATCGGCAAAAGAGAACCACTCTTTGATTTCTCCGTTGTCACCGTCCCAAGTCGCGATCAGTTTGGCATCAAAGCGGCGCAGTAAGTTACCAGAGCGGTCTAGCACCATGCCGTAGGCCATTAGCTCGCCATTAAAAAAGGTTTCAAGCTTGAGCTCTGGCGTTGTGTCGACATGGTCTTCTAAACTTGCAGAGCCACAGCCCACTAGCCAAGTGAGTGAAAAAAATGCCAGAGCAAATTTTATTATTGTTGTTTTTGGATTCATTTGTTCAAACCTAAAAGTTGTTTACGAAGACCGGGTTCAGAGGTGTTTTCAGACAACCAAATCGCTAGAAAGGCTTCACCAAATTGCTTGTCTTGGATGGTGCCGATCGGTTGTTCATCGAAATAAAAACGACTTACGTTATCTTCAGCGACACGAATCGTGAGTGTGCTTCCTTCTTCCACGTTCGGCCACATCGCGTACAAGGGTTTCAACCATCGTTGAATGTTGCTGTCAGAGTAGCCAAGCTTGTTCCACTGATCTTCGGTAGCGTCTACGAGGTCTTTGCTATCGATAGAGCGGTAATACTCAAGCTTCAAAGCTCGTTCGGAGTTGGTTGGAGTCGCGTAGAATTCTGCCGAGTAGAGAGTCCAAAACAGGTAACTCATTTCACCCTCACCACGTTTGTTCAGATCATCGACAGCAGAGGCTCTAGCGTGTCCGGCAAATAACAGCGCAGCAAAGATTAACGGGAGAGTAATAAAGCTTAGAAGTGTGTTTTTTGCTTGCTGATGAGCGCGAACAATACCTCGCTCAGGTTTGAACGTTTGTGTCGGGTTGCGTGGATAAGCCATAAGTCACCTCGTTATTGCCATTTTAGGTTGTATTAAGTTGGAGTAGGCGGCCACCAGTAAGGGCAACAAAATCCCCCAACTTATTGCAAGGGCAGCAACTACCGATGCATCTGGCCAAGTAGTAAGAAGAGCACCTGCTTTGATGCCTCCCCAATAACTACTAGTACCTGCTACGAACCCTATGACAAACAAGATCACTTTCGAGCATTTTAAAAGCCAATTTAGGCTGTGGTTAAAACTGATTAAGAACATGATCCACAGGCAGACAAGCCACACCGGGAACCACGATTGATTCGCAATTTCAGAGTCGACGGCAAACACGCCGAAGTGGAGTAAGAGGCTATCAAGCAATAGCCCCAATGGTAATAAAATGAGTATCTTCAAATCGCTACTGCGAGTCGGTGATAGAAGGAAGTGAACCACTACAATCAGTGGTGTGACGAACGGGGCTTGCGCGGTAAAGAAAGCACTGCAAACCCAGGTCGCTTGAAACAGTACGAGATTAATAATCCAAAACCGCTTCATCTTTTTCTCCAAAGTAACGAGGTTTTCTTGCGACTACATGGTGAGTGCTGATCACGCGCTCTTTGAATGCGCCTTCACAGTAGCAGAAGTAGAAGGTCCATAAGCGTTTAAACTCTTCTGAATAGCCGAGAGACTCTAGCTCTTCCCAACTATTTTCAAAGGCGATGTTCCAATCATTCAGCGTTCGAGCGTAGTGCAGGCCAATGTCATCAATTTCTTGAACCACAAGGTCGGTGCTGGTCGCAAGGTGTTGGGTCATCACTGAAACAGAAGGTAGGCAACCGCCGGGGAAGATGTACTTCTGAATAAAGTCGACACCTTTGCGGTATTTGTCGTAACGGCTGTCAGCAATAGTAATTGCTTGAATCAGCATCTTGCCTGAGGGCTTAAGTAGCGAGGAACATTTTTCAAAGAAGGTTTGTAGATACTCATGTCCGACCGCCTCTATCATCTCGATCGAAACCAACTTGTCATACTCACCAGTGAGATTGCGATAATCCTCTTTGAGCAGGGTGATTTTGTCGGTTAAACCAAGCGCTTTTACTCTCTGTTCAGCAAGTGCATGTTGGGCATCTGAGATCGTGGTAGTGGTGACGTGGCAACCGTAGTGTTGCGCCATGAAGATGGCTAAGCCGCCCCACCCTGTGCCTATCTCGACCACGCTATCTTTCTCAGACAGTTCTAGTCGCTCACAGATGGTTTTCATTTTGTTTTGTTGAGCCTTCGACAAGGTTTCTGCGTCTTCGCTGTAGATTGCGGAAGAGTACTGCATCGAGCTATCTAAGAAGCGCTCATACAGCTCGTTGCCAATATCGTAGTGGGCGAGAATATTTCGCTTAGAGCCTTGCTCGGTGTTGGCATTCTTACGACGCAGCAATAGGTTTTTGATGCGAGAAATCCATTGTGTCTTGTCATCAAGCTCATCCAATTGGGCTTGGTTACGAGCCATGATTTGAATCACACGCGTTAGATTTGGGCTGGTCCATTTACCATCGATGTACGCTTCAGATGCGCCGATACTGCCGTTGATGACCACATCTCTAAAAAAGGTCGCATCATGAATCACGATTCGACCTTTCAAGTCTGCTTCTCGATCACCGAACACCGAATGCTGGTCGCGCTCAATGATCTCGAGCGTCGCGAATTGCAGGCTTTCTAACACCTTGAAGATTAAAGCTCGATATTTACAGTTGCTTGAAACAGCAACGGCTTTAGCTTGTTGTTCAATATTGTTGTTTTGTTTGGCAAGCTGTTCCATGTAAACCTCGCTGATAACTCATTCTAATATTTTGTGCCAACTAAGCTGAGTTCTGCTCCTTGATTGGAGCGAACCCAAGCTTCAATTGAGTTCTTTCATGTGCGCTTAAGACGTTGAGTCTGGATGCGCCACAAACGGTACTTTTTTCAGGAATAATTTGAGAGCCTGATAATAAATTCCCATCACGACTTTTATCGTCATCGCCGGAATCTTGAATACCGTTCGTCTAATGTTTGTCTTGGTTACTGACTGCTTCGTCAGAGCCAGTGTCGCATCGAAAAGCTTGTCGTCTCGGCGGCTTTCGATGTGAACTAACGTGCGTTTCGCTGGTGGCTTAATCTTCCAAAAATAAGTCATGTTCAAATCCATGAACGGCGAAACGTGAAACTCTTTTTTTACCTTCAATTCTTGGTGCATGTCGATGAGATAGTAGTGTCTTTCTCGCCAAGGCGTGTTACTCACCTCAGCCAACATGTACTTACAATCTCCAGTCTCGTCATAACAGAAGAAACAGTTGATTGGGCTGAAGTAGATGCCTAAACAGCGGCACTGAGCCAGCATCGTCACACGGTTTGAATCAGACCAAACCCCACCAAGTTGTTGCACTTTGGAAGCTATACGTTGCTTAAGTGATTTTGGTTCATCCGTGGTGACATTTTCTTTTTTTTCAGCGAGATAATCCGATTCGACAAAGCGAATCGGGTTGTACCAACGAGTTCCGAACAGCGCACTGCGCGCTGTGGTTTGGGGCAGCTCATCAAGATCTAACCCCATCATATACAGCTGATAGCTGAACTCATGAGTGATGTCGCCAAAGCGGCGATGTCTGACGTTACCCCAATAGATACCGCTGAGCTCTTCACTCTTTTCGGATGCGATCCCCATCTCGGGTGTCAGGGTTTGACTGTTCATAGCGCGGAACTCGTACTCAAATCTAAACCGAAGCGTTTGGTCACATCGAGTGCACTGTGGACACCGTCTTCATGGAAGCCGTTATACCAATAAGCGCCAGCAAAGTGCGTCTGGTTTTTGCCACAGATTTGCTCACGCTTGTGCTGAGCTTCGACCGTGTTCGAATTAAGTACCGGGTGATGATAAACAAAGCTGCGAATAATTTTTTCTGGGTCGATGGCTTCGCTTTGATTCAAGGTGACACAGAAGGTGTCTTGGCTTTCGATGCCTTGCAGAATGTTCATGTTGTACGTGACACAAGCAGGTCGTTTACTGTCGCCATCCAACATGTAGTTCCAGCTTGCCCAAGCCAGTTTCCTGTCTGGTAACAAGCGAGTATCGGTGTGCAGAACCACTTCATTGCGGCTGTATGGGATCTCGCCCAGTACCTGTTGCTCTTGTTCTGTTGCATCACCAAGCAGACGTAAGGCTTGGTCTGAGTGACAAGCAAAGATTACTTCGTCGAAGTCTTGTGTGCTGCCATCTTCAAACTCAATCGTGACGCCTGTTTCATTGCGAGTCACTTGTTTAATCGATGTATTGAGTGCAACGGGTTTGTTTAAGCGTGAAAGGATGATTTCAACATAAGAACGCGATCCCTTTGGTATCACATACCACTGAGGACGGTTCGCGATATCGAGCAATCCATGGTTGTAGAAAAACTGAATGAAGAACTTGAGCTCAAACTCTTCCATCTCTTCCAAGCTTGTCGACCAAATCGCCGCGCCCATCGGTAAGATGTAGTGCTGGCTGAAAAAGTCGGAAAATTGATTATCTCGTAGGAAACTGCCAAGGGTAACGTCTGGTGTGAATTCATTGCTTTCAAACTGAGCCTTACACAGCTTGTTGAACTTGAGAATGTCAGACACTAAAGACCAGAACTGAGGTTTGAAGATGTTGCTCCTCTGCGCGAATAACGAATTAATGCTGTGGCCGTTGTATTCAAACTTGGTCGTCGTGTTGTGGACGCTGAAGCTCATCTCAGTCGGTTGCCTTTCGACATCGAGTTGTTCTAGAAGCTGATTGAAATTCGGGTAGGTTCGATCGTTGAATACGATGAAACCTGTATCTATCGAAAACGCCGAGCCTTGATGTTCAATATCAACGGTCGCGGTGTGCCCCCCAACGTAATCATTCTTTTCGAATACTGTTACGTCGTGGTGCTTATCTAATATATGCGCGCAAGTGAGTCCAGAGATACCTGAACCAATAATGGCGATTTTCTTCATTGTTATACCATCCTTGAAGCGAGTTTTTGCCAAACTGGAGTTGGGAGCATTCTTAGTAGCTTCATCAACATGATGAATCGTCTTGGGAAATCGATTTCACTCTTTCCTTGAGCGATACCATTTACGATTCGCTGAGTTGCGGCCTCACTACTAATAATCATAGGCATAGAGAACGTATTTCGCTCGGTTAATGGCGTTTCAACAAAGCCAGGGTGCACAATTGAGACATGAATGTTGTGCGTTGCCAGATCAACCGAAAGTGTTCTGCCTAAGTAGGTGAGGGCTGCCTTTGAAGCGCCATAAGCCTCGGCTCTTGGCAAAGGTAAAAAGCTGGCGCTGGAGCTGACTAAAACCAAACGGCCGCCGGGCTTGATGTTTTTTAACCAAGCTTTAAGGGCGTAGCCAATTGAAATTAGGTTTATGTTGATGACGCGCTCAAAAAGCTCGGCATCAAAATTCACTGGGTCGTCGATGTACTCACAATCACCCGCATTTAAAATCAGCAGATCGAGCGGCTTGTCTTGGTCGAGTTCTGGGAAGTTGTGGTAATCAGTCAAGTCGAAACAGAGCGGTGAAATTGATGAATGCGCGACGTCTGTCTCGTGCGAGTCAACTAAGGCTTGCAGCTTGTCTGAGTTGCGGCCACAAGCAATCACCTGATGCCCTTGCTGAGCGTAATCTTTAGCTAGGGATTGGCCGATACCAGAGGTCGCGCCTGTGATCATAATACGCATTATCGGCTCGCCCTCTTTTTGATGGATTTGATCGCGCAGCCCAGTACTGGAATGTGTTCGTACAACATAGAGCCGACGTCGAGGTAGTCTCTGTGGTAGACCACTTGACCGTCGAACATCTTAAGGTGGCTGTGCCCTTGTACTTCGATTGGCTTTTGCCCATTTAATTGCTTGTGAGCAAACTGCATCGTCCAGTAAACGGAAGCTTCGTCGTTCGCTTCGAAAGTGTGTTCGATATGAAAGTAACAGCTGGTTACTTGGGTGTAGAGGTTCTCGAAGTAGTGCGTAAGCGCCGAAATACCGCTGACATGATGCAGCGGATCTTGGAATTCAATATCAGGGTGATAAACCGTCTTAAGCACGTCGAAATTGTCGGTTCCGAGTTCTCGATACATGTTGAGAAAGTTATCAAGCCATAGAGAGTTATCCATAATATTCACTCTAATTATTTGAAGAAGGCTAAGGCTCTCAATCGTGCTTCTTTATGCTCAACGATGGGTTGCCAGTATTCGCTGTCTATTCCGTTTTTAGCGATAAAGTCATGTGGGAAATGTACATGCTTATCTGGGATATTTTGCAGCTCTGGTATGTACTTACGAATAAAAACTCCTTTTGGATCAAACTTTTCACTCTGAGTGATTGGATTGAAAATTCGGAAGTAAGGTTGAGCATCACAGCCCGTACTTGAAGCCCACTGCCAGCCACCATTGTTGGCACTAAAGTCACCGTCGATAAGGTGTGACATAAAGAAACGTTCGCCCCAACGCCAGTCAATAAGCAGGTGCTTGGTTAGGAAGCTTGCCACCACCATTCTTAGCCTGTTGTGCATCCAGCCCGTTTCAACCAGTTGACGCATTGCTGCATCAACCAATGGATATCCTGTTTTTCCTTCGCACCAAGCTTTGAAGCTAGGATGATCGTAATACCAATCTAAACCATTGTATTTTTGCTGAAAGTTAGCGCCTTTAACCAGTTTAGGATGGTGAAACATCAAATGCTTATAAAAATCTCGCCAAATCAATTCGTTGAGCCAACAAAAGGCCGGTAATTGCGTATCAAATAACAGATCGGGTTGTTGCTGAATCAATTGAATCGCTAACCAACGTGGGCTCACTGCGCCAATTGCTAAATAAGGTGATAGCCCCGATGTTCCTTTAACTGAGGGAATATCTCTCAGGCGCGCATAGTCGTTGACTTTATTGCCTAAGAAATTGGGGATCACATTGCCCAATACATCTTGGCTTAATGGCCAGCGACTCGAATCAACACGCGGAAAATCGAAATCATAGTCAGCGGAGAGGGTTAAGGCTTGTAAGTCGTCAGGAAGCTGTGTTTGTGAACGTTCAGCTGACTCGACAGGAGCTGGACTGCAGATGATGCCTTTCACCTGAACTTCTTTTAACCAAGCGTTCTTAAAGGGCGTAAAGACTTTGAACATTTCGCCTTGTTTGTTGAGAACGCTACCGAGTGGCAGCATAACGTCACAATCGCTGATCTTGAGGTTTAGGCCGCTTGAAATCAGCTTTTTATCGCGAGCTTGTTCATCGACCTCTGGTTCAGAGTTAGCGTAGACGCACTTGGCATCAAGCTGCTGGCATAGATCGATGAGTTGATTGGATTGGTCGTCAAAATCGGTCGCTTTTAGGTGAAGCAACGTTATCCCGAATTCAGCGAGCTGGGAATCGAGTTGTTTTAGATGACGATAGATAAAATCAGCTTTGATTGGCGCAAGGTGGTGCTGCTGCCACGTTTGAGGAGTTGAAATGAAAACGGCGATTGTTACGCCGTTTTCAACTGCCGAGACGAGCGCTGGGTTATCGAGAATCCGCAGGTCTCGTCGTATCCATAGTATGTCGCTCAATATCCGTATCTCAGTTTAAGTTCTTGAGGGTGAGGGTTTAGGTAAACCTGTGATTCTAGGTATTCGTTCGGGTATTCCATCAGGTAGTGATTGATCAGTGTCAGCGGCACTAACAGTGGGATAACACCTTCTCGAAAAGCTGCAATTTGGTTGGTCAACTCTTGTTTGTGGGCGCTACTGAGTTGTTTCTTAAAGTAACCCTGCAAATGATGCAGCGTATTGGCGTGACTGCCTCGATTCGCGTGATGTGACAATGCTGTCATCAAGCCTTCGATGTATTGAGCCGCCAATTCGTCGATTTCTAAGTCATTACCCGCTAGCAGTTTGCCTAAGCTTTTGTAACCCTCAACGTGGTGACACATGACGAGGTACTTGTGGGCGCTGTGGAACTGAATCAGTTTGTGTTTGGTCACACCTTCATCCACAAGATCGAGCCATTTTTGGTATGTGAATACTCGAGTCATGAAGTTTTCACGCAAAATGGGATCGTTAAGGCGACCGTTTTCTTCAACGGGGAGTAACGGGTTACCGTCCATAATTTGTTGGGTGAACATGCCTACGCCAGTCGATTCAGAGCCGCGACCATGGTGGTGGTACACCTTCACGCGCTCCATACCGCAGGTTGGGCTTTTTTGACACACAATAAAGCCGGCAATGTGTTGGTTTTTCTTTGAGTAGTTTTGACCGAACTCGATCAGTTCGTTGGTCACATCACCTGAGCCATCAGGGCGAGAAACATGGATGATGTCATCTAGCATTCTTGTCTGACGAATGGTTGGACGAGGGGTTGGAAGGCCAACAGCCATCTCTGGGCAAACAGGTTCCAATTCCACGTAGTCTGCTAGGTCGTCTGTACAAAAACGAGAGCGTTTATGACCTGTGTCGAAACGTACTTTGTGTCCAGCAACACATGCACTGATACCGATTTTGATTTTCTTTTCCATTGGCCAACTCCTTTGCTCTTGCTCTGAGCTTTTTCTTATAGTTCAACATTGCTAATCGTACTTACAGAGCTGGGTGTATTTTTACTTTGACACCGTAGTTGTTTTTATTCAGATGTATTGACGATATACAAGATAGCTTCATGCCATCCTGTATATTTATAGCTTGCAACAGGGTTAATAGATATATTTTCCAAGTGGATTGAATAGCTGGCTCACACCTTTTGTGAAGTAAAGCGCATCACTTGAAACGGTTAAACAGACACAACCTTCTTTTGTTGCCGGTTGATGAGTGTGATTGCCATCCAACCAGATGAAGTCACCTTTGTTGTAAACGCCCATTTCGTCTTCGAAACTGCCCTCTAGAAGAAGCGTGATCTCGAAGCCTTTGTGGGTGTGGCAAGGCACTTGTCCATCTTTGTCGATGTGCAACAAGCTGGTGTGGTGTGCTTCGTCAGCAAAATCGAGTCTTGCTCGTGAAATTTTGCCTAGGTTCATCCAGTCCTTTCTCGCTACTGAGTTTAGAGCGCGAGGGATTGTGAATGTCGTGTCAGCAACAGTTACTTTCTGAACCTCTGGAGTCACTTCAACAGACTGAGAAGTATCAGCTGTGATTTGCTCTATCGCGTCAAAATCAAAGTCCATGTCGTCCATTGAGAAGCTGTCTAGATCTTCATTTGAGAATACTGGCTCTGCGTCAAAAGCATTATTCGCTGCTACAGCTGTAAGCTGCTTGACTTGTTGTTGGCAGTGTTCACACAGCTCTACATGGCTAGAAACAATCAAAGAAACTGAATCAGCCAACGTGCCATCGACGAAGTCTTTCAAGATTGCCGCGTTTGGGTGATGTTTAATCATGGTCTTGTTCCCCCATGTGAACTTTTAATTTGGCTAAAGCGAGTCTCAGACGTGATTTCACTGTTCCAAGTGGGACGCCAAGTTGCTGAGCGAGTTGCTCTTGAGAGAGCTCTTGAAAGTAAACGCCTTTGACGATGGTTTTCTGAGCGAGAGGCAACTTTTCTATTTGAATCATTACGTGTCGGCTCATCAAATGGTCACCGAATGGCAAATCTTCGCTTTGAGACTCGGCTACCATCGCATCGATTGGCCAGATATCGTCGGCTATCGTTTGTTCGGCTTTCGCTTTCACTTTGCGCAACATGTCGAATGCTGCGTTACGCATTACCGTGTAGACCCAAGTGGTCGCAGCGCCTTTATCTACATTGTAGAGATGTGCTTTCTTCCAAACATTAGTCATCGTGTCTTGAACTAGCTCGTTTGCAGCAGCTTCGCCACCCAACTTACTGATACCAAAACGCTTGATCTTAGGAGCGAAGAACTTGAACAAACAGGTGAACGCCTGCTTGTCTCGGTCTGTACCAACCAACACCAGCCAGCTCGAGAGCTCTGTCGGTACTTTGTTGTCTGTAGGTACTTTGTTATCGGGAATAATGACATGCTCCTTGCCGTTCCCTGAACTTCTGCTTTCCACTTGCATAGTAACTAACCATCATGCGAATTTGATGGGCACTACGTGAAAGGAGAAAGTCGGGATCACTTTAATTTAAATTAATTTCTACTATACAAAATTATAGTGAAGAAAAGTGCTTATTGCCCCGTAATGATTTGATTCAAAAAAGGAACTAGAGACGGAAAACTGGCTGGTTCAGTAAATTCGGTTTTCTTTTCCAAAGGGATAGGCATCATTTCGAGTAGTCGCGCGCAAATCCATTGCGGGCTTTCGAAATCAGGGGTGGGGTAAAGGGTTCTTATCGAATCGTGGTCGCGAAACAGCTGAACCAAAAACGCTGTAAACACGTTAGGCACTTTATATTCATCGGTAGGCCAGTGTGGCAACGATCTGAACTTACTTTTAATTAGGTCATCATCGTCTCGAAACGACCCATGCAATTGCACCAACTTTTCGCCTTCAACATCAATTTCTAATATTTGGTCTTCCGACATATTGAAGTCTACGATGGTCACCTTTGTTCCCCAAGAACTGAGATGATCAGAGTTAGTGTTGTCTTGAGTGGCGATAATGAAACCATCGCCCTGCGCTGCGTGAGCAACCATCGCGAGATACTTTGGCTCAAAAATGCGCAGTCTTTGCCTGCCTCCCGGTAAAAGAAAGATAGGGAGAGGAAACACAGCAAGCTTTAGAGAAGATTCTACGGGTGTTTCTGGTTCTGCGTCTGTCCGCGTGGTCTTCCTAGGTGAATTCGGCACATAGCACTCCTTAGTTCAAATGTGATTTGAGAAGATATACGCGGGGAGGGTGGTGTTCGATCAATTCGCTTCGGCTTATGTTCGCAAAGGGATAAGTATTTTGTTGCACCTGTTCATAAATTCATTGTTTTTACCTTTTCCCATACGCGTCATTAGGTAATATGTGTACAAATAGTAAGCGAATAGGTAGTCGCCAGGCGATGCTTCTATCTGACGTTCTTCTATACCTAACATCGCATCAAAGGAATGGTCATGATTGTTATTTATGGTATCAAAGAGTGCTTAAATCCAATTAAGTTGCAGCTCTCTAATGTGTTGCAGCAGTGCTTAAACAGTGAAATGGGTTTACCCGATGACAAGCGAGCACATCGGTTTGTGCCATTGGAACGAGATGACTTCTTTTACCCGGAAGGAAGAACAGAAGCCTATACCGTCATTGAGATCAACATGATGGAAGGTCGAGCGGTAAACACCAAAAAGCGCTTAATTAAGAAGATATTTTCTGAGATAGAGAAGCAGTTAGCTATCTCTCCAATTGATATTGAAATCACCATTAAGGAACAGCCATCGCACTGCTGGGGATTTCGAGGCATGACCGGCGATGAAGCTCAAGATCTGAAGTATAAAGTGAAGGTCTAGGGTTTAAGCTCTTAACTCTTAACTCTTAACTCTTAACTCTTAACACGTAAGACTTAAGCCAATCTATCGAGTGACGGCTTTGGAATTTGATGCCAAAGCCGTTTTCCTAGTTCTCGACACTAACCTTTAAGCATCTAAGCATCGTCACTCTTTTTTAAATACTGATGCCAATTTTCATTGATCACGTCAAAGTGCTCAACGCAGAACTCTTTTCTGTCTTTCAAATAGTCGTTTTCCACTTCATCGAGCAAGTTCTTATAGGCATCGGGATCGCTGCCATACACCAAGCATAACGTGGAGAAGTAACGCTGCAGGTCGAAACTGTGCTCGTCGATGTATTCCCCCAAGTCGTAATACTCTGGGCGGTCTTCTGACTCGAAAGCGAACATGTCTGCAGCGCTGATAGCAGCGTCGGCCCCATGCTCTACGTAGTTAAGCAGTAGCACGGTTGCTAGGTTATCAACCGCATCTTCTTCTTTACCCAATATGGCAATGTTCTGATCTTCGATATACGCATGCCCAGTCTCGTGTAGCAGGGTGTGCAGCAAGGTATCAATAGCGCCGGTTTGCGCAGATTTCCCATACTCTTTTTCGTATTGGTTCTTCTCAAAGTAATTGAGTGACTCAGCGTAAAAACTGTAAGGGATCAGTACTTGATGGGTTTGTGGATCGTAGAGTGGTCCTTCTTCCCCGCCATATTGAATGGTTAATGGCTTCTCAAACATGAAGAGTTGGTTTGATAGGTCGACCACGGTGTCATTAACGCCACTGCTTTGAATCTCTCGTTTGAGCTGCTCTTCTTCGGTATTTTGCGGTGTAGAGTACTCGACGATTAGGTTACTTTGGGTGGCTTGTTCACTAGATGCATAAGTTGTGGCAAACATTGCACTCAGGGCTAGGCTGCAGGTCAATGTTCGTTTCAATAATGTCATCGGCTATCCTTGTGATTACGTTGCGATTCAGAGTCGTGCTGGGGGTAACAACTCCAAGCTGTGTACCCTGATTTAGTTATTGCGTTAGAGTATAAGTTTAGACGGAATTTTGATGCATCGAGGACTGCAATTTTTGAAGTAGGCGCTATCCTATCAATGAATAATCCGCTTAGAGATTCGCCACAAAGAATAAGTAAGCTGAATGAGCGGTGTCGATGTGATTCGTTTCTATTGGTAATTAACAGATAAATTTCGGTTCAACACAACCCTTGTGCTATACTCCGCGCCCCAATCCGAATTGGCTTGTTTAATCTTAGGAAATTATTATGAGTGTTAAAAACGAACTTCAACAAATTAACAACCGTCTAGACAAGTGTCGCCACAAGTTAGATGCTGCTAAAACTCGTAATGATCGTCCTGTTGTTCGTCAGTTCGAGGAAGAGATTAAGAAGCTAACTAAGAAAATTGCCCAGCTTAAACACAAAGAAAGCTATGATGTGAACCAAGAGCGTAAGTCTCTGGTTGATATGCCATTTAGCCGTGAGATCACTAAGGCTGAGCAAGCGGATATGGGTAAACTTAAAAAGTCTGTTAAAGGACTCGTAATTGTTCACCCAATGACGAAGATCGGTAAAGAACTTCGCATTGAGGTTATGACTGGTTACGCACCGAAAAAATTCTAATTACCAGCGATGGTGATGAAAGAGGAGCTAGAAATAGCTCCTTTTGCTTTTTTAGGTATTAAGAAAGCAGAGTCAGCGGCATAGATACTCACGCCGTTTTCAACTTTTAGGAGGTGACTGTTGTCACAAATCCTTTTATCTCCTATAAAAGTTAACGTGCTACTAACATGGTACTAAGCGATCGCAGTAATGTGTTCGCTTTTCGAATCCACACTTTCTCTCCAGTTTGTATAAATATAGGTAGAGCAGCACAAATAATTACAGATAAAACTAGACTCATTAGGGAAGATGAGAACGTAAAAAAATAGAGGTTATATGAATCAATTAATTTCAATTGGACCACTAGAATCCTTCCTAATCGCGATTAGTGTTTTGTTTCTAGGTCATTTCGTCAATGCAAAGCTTCCGATTCTCAAAAAGTACAACATTCCAGAGCCCATTGTCGGCGGCTTGATTGTCGCTTTTGCTATTACAGCCCTGCACTTTAACGGCCTTGATCTTGAGTTTTCCTTGCCCCTGCAGAACACGTTTATGTTGATGTTCTTTGCAACGGTCGGTCTTGCGGCGAACTACACGCAGCTGATAAAAGGTGGTGCTAAGGTATTCCTATTCTTAGGGGTAGCGTCGGTTTACATCATTATCCAAAACGGTGTAGGCGTAACCTTAGCTACGGCACTAGGCCTTGAACCCTTGATGGGTTTGATTGCTGGCTCTATCACCCTTTCGGGCGGTCACGGCACAGGCGCGGCTTGGTCTCAAACTTTTGCAGACACGTTTGGCATTGCAAATACGCTAGAAATCGCGATGGCTTCAGCGACCTTTGGTTTGATCATCGGTGGTATTATCGGTAGCCCAGTGGCGCAAAAGCTGATTGATAAAAACCAGCTTGAATCTGAGTACGGCACTGGCACGCAAACACATGAACGCTTCCCTGAACTTGTTACTTACAACGAGTATGAAGAAGACAAAGTGACGGCGAAGAAGGTGATTGAAGTGTTGTTCATCCTTCTTATCTGTATCACGGGTGCGAAGTACCTAGAGCAGTGGGTGGCGACTTTTGAAATTTCTTGGTTGATGATTCCTGACTTCGTTTACGCGTTGTTTATCGGTGTGTTCATCACTAACGTGTTTGAAGTGACTAAGCTGCATAAGACTGACAGCGAAACGGTCGATATTCTTGGTACGGTGTCATTGTCACTGTTCCTAGCAATGGCGCTAATGAGCCTTAAGCTTTGGAACATATTTGACCTTGCGATTCCGTTCTTGGTTATCCTGGCGGTTCAGGCGGTTGTGTTAGGTATCTTCTCTTACTTTGTGACGTTCAAAGTAATGGGTTCTAACTACGACGCAGCGGTTATGGCAGGTGGTCACTGTGGTTTCGGCCTAGGTGCAACACCAACAGCGGTAATGAACATGGGCTCTTTGGTGAACCGTTTTGGTCCTTCACCACAGGCGTTCATGGTGGTGCCAATTGTTGGTGCCTTCTTTATCGATATCGTTAACCTGATTATCCTTCAGGGTTACATCTCGTTTATCGGTTAATGTTCGCCTTTACTTAAACGCAATGTGCTTATCGCACTAAGATGAATACAAGAAAGCCAGTCTGTTGACTGGCTTTTTTTGTTCTTGTTTATCGAGGTTTTCTTGCCTGATACCCCTGCGGTTAGGGCTCTGTCACATCAACACGCCCTAAAGTGTTGTAACGACTTCATCAAGAGCTAGGCGCGCTTTTGGTTTGCCGTAGTTGTAGTCTTCGCCGTCTTTGTGGTAGCCGATAGCTAGAGCTACATCAACAACGTGACCTTCTAGTTCGTCAGCAAACTCTTCGCTGATCATAGCTGCATCTACACCTTCCATAGGTGTTGAAGCGATACCTAGACGAGCTAGTGTGTGCAGTGTGTTACCTAGTGCGATGTAAACTTGAGACTTAGTCCAGTTACCGTTGAAACCTGTTTCGTCTGTGTTCATTTCTGCGAATGCGTAAGCACCTAAGAATTGCTCGTACATTTCAGCTGGTAAGTGACCAGAGCTTACTTCTGTATCAGCACGCTTCGCGAATTTCTCTTTAGTGTACTTAGGATCGTGAGCAAACAGGATCGTGTGTGACGCTTCTTTCGCATGTGGTTGGTTAAACTGGAACATGTTTTCGAAAGTATTGTGGAAGCGTTGTTTTGCTGCGTCACTCTCAATGATGATGAATTTCCAAGGCTGAGAGTTGATAGAAGAAGCTGACAAGCGAAGTGCTTCTTTGATTACTTCCATGTCTTCCGCAGAGATGCGCTTTTCTGCATCGTATTTTTTAGCTGTGTAACGAGTGTTTAGATCAGTAATGATTGGATGAGTCATGTTGAATCCTAATATCTATCAATAATAAATGTTGTAGGGTTTTATGTTCAGTTACGTCAACAATAAACGGATAACCAATTTAAACGAATCTCAATAGATTGAACGTCTAAATAGTTATCGAACATGCCCCAATAAATCGAGTATCTGCGGTAGCTCAAGTCGATGGGTGTAAGATAATAGAAGAATGACTCGGGAAAAATAGCGAACATATCAAATCACTATGGTTAATAATGTCCATAATGATTCAATAAGTGTGATCTTAATGGAGGTGGAATCTCTAGATTCAGTAGCTTAGTACGCTTTGATACCATATTGGCGCAATAATGGCGGAAGTACGCTGTCTAGGTTGGGGATATCTTCTGGCGTGATTTCGATTAAACCAAAACCATGCTCTTCATAGATTTTTCTCGTAGCTTCACGTTTATTTTCGGCGATTGGCGCAGAATCAGTTCCCCAGAACTGGATGTATACTTTGCCACTTGGTAGATAAAAATCGCTGATCACTTCTTTTGATATCGGAAGCGGACGCTCGTACGCATGGACCACTCCTGCCATATAAAGCCAGTTATCAATGATCAGCTCTCCCTTTGATCGAACATAATGCCCGTCTAAGCTTCGGTGCTTCGCCTCAAATTTCTGACGAAAACTGGAGAATGACACATCGGTCGAGTGGCTTTCAGCATCATGCCCTAGGAATTCAACAACAGACTGCTTTAAACGTTTATTGCGAACCAATGAGTCGTGCCATACCACGAATAAGTTTTGAGTCGCTTTGTCTTCTCTTTGTTCACCTCCGGCTTTTAAGCCTGTAGAGGTGACATGCCAACCGTCTTCTTCTTTTGTTATCCAACCAAGCTCGTTGAGCAGTAAGTTGATTTTCTTTGCGCTGAGTTGAAAGGCACTGCCAAGCTGGGTGGCGGTGAGTGTTTTTCCTGAGAATGAGTCCAAATCGATAAGCAGTTTCTCTGGCCAGACAATAAAGACACCAAACTTCTTGTGTTCGACATATTCCCCACCAAAGCTTTCTCCCCGTTCTGTGAGAATCCAACGCTCTTGTGAACGCACTATATAGCCCGCTGTTTTTAGATCGCTAAATAAAGCTTTAGCTTCTATGCCTTTTTGTTTAGCGAGTGCGGATGTGGAAATTTTGTCTGACATAGTCTTTTCTCAAATAGCGGAGTGATCAGCTGATGGGTGTTGGATATATATATGATGCGATAGCGTTGGTAAATACCATATCACATCTATCAATGCTAACTGCAGTTCAGTGGTCTATGTTTTTAGTAGAGCGTTAGGTCTCGTTTTGTATGTTTAGCAAAATGTAGCTCAACCTGTAATTAAATTACAGGTATCGCGATTTTGCTCATCTGGGTGCATATTTTATATACGTGACACGATGTTCTTTTATACGGTTTATATAGATCTTAGATGCTATATTTTATTAAATGTGACCTTAATCACTATTTATTTTTAAGTATTACAAAATAAAATGTGATCTAGATCGTGTGTTGATGATATCTATTCTCATTAATTTGGCTTTGTAATTTAAATTCATGGTGTTTTTGTGATCTAAGGTGTGCTTGTTAACCCGAAAGTGTTTTTTGTGTGTGATGGCTATCACGAAAGTTGGGCTAGGGTGCATTTTGGAAATGTTGTGATACATTTTAATCGACTTTTGAGTACACACTTTCGGTCATTTGACCAACCAATACATTACGGGGTTCTACCTATGTTATCACCAGAAGCAAAGATTAAGGTTCAAAACTTTGGTCGTTTCTTATCCAATATGGTAATGCCAAACATCGGCGCATTTATTGCGTGGGGTTTCATTACTGCACTATTCATCCCAACGGGTTGGTGGCCTAACGAAACGTTAGCATCAATGGTTGGTCCTATGATTACATACCTACTGCCACTATTGATTGGTTACACCGGTGGTAAAATGGTTGGTGGTGACCGCGGTGCGGTAGTGGGCGCTATCACAACAATGGGTGTTATCGTTGGTACTGATATCCCAATGTTCATGGGTGCAATGATTGTAGGTCCACTAGGTGGTATCGCAATTAAGAAATTCGATGAAGCTGTTCACGGTAAAGTGAAGAGTGGTTTCGAAATGCTAGTGAACAACTTCTCTGCGGGTATCATCGGCATGATCTGTGCGATCATCGCGTTCATCGTGATTGGTCCTGCGGTTAAGATTCTGTCTGGCGGACTTGCGGCTGGCGTAAACGCAATGGTAGAAGCGGGTGCACTACCTCTAGCATCTATTTTTGTTGAACCTGCGAAAATTCTATTCCTAAATAACGCAATCAACCACGGTATCTTCTCTCCACTAGGTATCCAGCAATCTGAAGAGATGGGTCGCTCTATCTTCTTCCTAATCGAAGCAAACCCAGGTCCTGGTTTTGGTCTTCTACTTGCTTACATGGTGTTTGGTAAAGGTAGCGCGAAGCAATCTGCTGCTGGTGCATCTATCATCCACTTCCTAGGTGGTATCCACGAAATTTACTTCCCTTACGTTCTAATGAACCCACGTCTAATTCTTGCGGTAATCGCAGGTGGTATGGCGGGTGTATTCACTAACGTAATGTTCGATTCTGGCCTTATCTCTCCAGCATCACCAGGCTCTATCTTCGCAATCTTACTGATGACGCCAAAAGGCTCTTACATCGGTGTTGTATTGTCAGTTATCGCAGCAACAGCAGTATCTTTCTTAGTGGCTTCAATTCTGCTTAAAACTTCAGCTCAAGATGACGACGAAGACTCTCTAGAAAAAGCGTCTGCACAAATGAAAGACATGAAAGCGTCTTCTAAAGGTGCAGCAGCAGAAGCAAACGTAAACCTAGCGGATGTAAAAGCAGTTTATGTAGCGTGTGATGCGGGTATGGGTTCAAGTGCAATGGGTGCAGGTCTACTACGTAAGAAAGTAGCAACAGCTGGCCTAGACATTGAAGTAACCAACTACGCAATCAACAACCTACCGGCTGATTCGCAAATCGTTATTACGCATAAAGACCTAACAGACCGTGCTCGTAGCACTGTGCCAGGTGCGATGCATATGTCTCTAAACAACTTCCTAGACGGCGGCGTATACGACCAACTAGTTGCCGAGCTTGTCGATGCTCAAAGTGGTGAAGCGAAAGTAGAAGCTCCGGCTCCAGCAGCAGCTCCAGCGCAAGAAGGCAACAAGCTTGCACTGACTGACGACAGCATCTTCCTTGGCCTTAAAGCGACTCAAAAAGAAGACGCAATCAAGTTTGCTGGCGAACAATTAGTAAAACTTGGCAACGTATCACCAGAATACGTAGATGGCATGTTTGCTCGTGAAGAGCTTGTGTCTACTTACCTAGGTGAGTCTATCGCAGTACCACACGGCACAATCGAAGCGAAACAGTACGTACAAAAAACCGGCATCGTTTTCTGTCAGTACCCTGAAGGTATTCAGTGGGGCGAAGATGAAGATGATATCGCGAAGATGGTTATCGGTATTGCCGCACAAGGCGATGAGCATAACATGGTGCTGATGGCGATTACCAATTCACTCGATGATGAAGAAGCTGTGGAATGCCTACAGAACACAACAAACCCTGCTGATGTTCTACGTATTCTCAACGGAAACTAAAAAGCTCTAGTCAAGCTCCTGAGTGAAGGAGGCCGGTATCCCCCTACTGGCCTCATTTTCGGTCTTAATCTTTTTAACAAGATTCAGTCTGAATAGCTTACTGCTTAATGCCTAGGGCACATCGTCAAGGCATGTTGTTGAGCAGTTAGCTATCTAGATTCAAATATTTATAAGGTCAAAATTATGAAAGCGTTACATTTTGGTGCAGGTAATATCGGTCGTGGTTTCATTGGTAAGCTTCTTTCTGATGCTGGTATGAAGGTTACGTTTGCTGACGTAAATGAAACGGTTGTAAATGCGTTAATTGAACGCCAAGAATACCCAGTTAAGATTGTTGGCGAAGAGTGTGTTGTCGAAGTTGTTAAGAACGTGACAGCAGTAAACTCAGCGACAAGCGCAGTAGTAGATTGCATTGCTGAGTCTGATCTTGTGACGACTGCAGTGGGCCCTACGGTTCTTAAAATCATCTCTAAGTCTATCGCTCAAGGCATTGAAAAGCGTGCAGCAGCAAACAACACTGCACCAATGAACATCATCGCGGCAGAGAACATGGTTCGCGGTACTAGCCAATTAAAAGCAGCCGTGTTAGAGCACCTTTCTGATGAAATGAAAGCGTTCACTGAAGAGCACATTGGCTTTGTTGATTCTGCGGTTGACCGTATTGTTCCACCGGCAGAAGCGGGCGAAACAGATCCTCTAGCGGTAACGGTTGAAACGTTCAGCGAGTGGATCGTAGATCAAACACAATTCAAAGGTGAGATTCCAAACATCCCAGGAATGGAATGCACTGATAACCTAATGGCTTTCGTTGAGCGTAAACTGTTCACGCTAAACACAGGTCACTTGGTAACGGCATACCTTGGTGTGCTTGCAGGTCATGAGACTATTAAAGACTCTATCGAAGATGACGTAATCCGCGCTGAAGTAACAGCGACGATGGAAGAGAGTGGTGCGGTTCTGATTAAGCGTTACGGCTTTGATCCAGAAGCACACGCTGCCTACATCCAAAAGATTCTAGGTCGTTTTGCTAACCCGTTCCTACGTGATGAAGTAGACCGCGTTGGTCGTCAGCCAATTCGTAAACTGAGCCCGCAAGACCGCCTAGTTAAGCCTCTAAACGGTACATTAGAGTACGGCCTACCGAATGCTCACCTAGTAAAAGCAATCGCTGCTGCGTTCCATTACAAGAACGAAGACGACCCACAAGCGGTTGAACTTCAAGCAATGTTCGCAGAAAAAGGCTTTGCTGAGACATTAGCGCATTATTCTGAGCTGAATAGTGACTCAGAAGTTGTTAAACTAGCGGAAGAAGCTTATCTAGCATTGAAATGATAAACCATCAAAGTGCCACACCAGTGGCACTTTCTTATTGTCGAGCCGTTATGCCAATACAAACAAGCCATGAAACTGAATTACTCGAAGCCCTTTCGGAAGCTGAGAGTGCTAGCGCCTGCCTAATGGCTGCTTATGATGCATTGGACGACACGGTAGATGCCGTATTAAAAAACATCTTTAAGAAAGACGACACTGCAATTAAGTTCGTTGTCGAGCCACTTCTCAACAGTGGTGGGCCGTTAGGCGAGATCATGATTCGTGCTAAGTTGCTACTCGGACTTGGCGTGATCAGTAAAGAACTCTACGACGATCTTGAGGTTTTCGTTACCTTGAAAGAGTGGGCGAAAATACAGGGTGAAGACACAAGCTTTACAGAAGTTGATGTGATATTTGAGCTCAACAAGGTGCACGCGATTCAGCGTATTATGCCTATCGAATATGACGCGGAGATGGTGGAAACCATGTCTGGCCCAATGCTTGAAATGTTCTTGGGGAGACATAATCAAAAGGTGAAGTCGACGATCGTATTAGCTATCACTGACATTATCACTACCCTATGCCGAGATAACGCGCTGAGCTCTTAGCTCTAGTTTGCAGCCCTGCTTATCTTGTTTCACACCCTACATATCTTGTAGTTGTTGGTTCGTTTCAATACAAAGATTAAAATGATGGCGGTTTCTCTCGTTGGAGAAATCGCTTTGTTGTTTTTGTGCTTCTAAAAAATATCCGAAATATCTTCCCATTAAATACAAAAGCAGCAGGCACAAAAAAAGCCACATTCAGTGGCTTTTTCTATTCAAGACGCCCTCTTTATAAAAACGCCCTGCTATTCAAGACTATAGGAATTATAGGTCTTGGATGTTCTCAGCTTCTAGCTCTTGGAAGTAGCGTAGAGTCTTAACTTTTAGCTCTTGTTGAGCTGGCTCATCAGCAACGATGATAGCTTTACGGTGCATCTGTAGAGCTGTAACAGTCCACATGTGGTTTACAGAACCTTCGATAGCCATTTGAAGCGCTTGAGCTTTGTTGTGGCCTAGAGAAAGGATCATCACTTCTTCTGCATCTAGAAGAGTCGCAACACCGATAGTTAGTGCGTATTTAGGAACTTGGTTGATGTCGCCATCGAAGAAACGAGAGTTCGCGATACGAGTGTCTTCAGTCAACGTTTTGATACGAGTGCGTGAAGATAGAGAAGAACCTGGTTCGTTGAATGCGATGTGACCGTCGATGCCTACGCCGCCCATGAACAGGTTGATTTTGCCGTATGAACGGATTTTCTCTTCGTATGCTGCACAGTGAGCATCGATATCTTCAGCTTTGCCGTCTAGCAGGTTGATGTTTTCTGCTTGGATATCAACGTGGTTGAAGAAGTTCTCGTGCATGAATGTGCGGTAAGACTCTGGGTGGTTAGGGTCGATGCCAACGTACTCATCCATGTTGAATGTTACAACGTGCTTGAAGCTAACTTCGCCAGCTTTGTAAAGTTCAATTAGCTCAGCGTAAGTAGTTAGAGGTGTGCTACCAGTAGGAAGACCTAGTACAAATGGACGCTCAGCCGTTGGAGCGAACTTGTTGATTGAATCTGCGATATGACGAGCAGCCCATTTACCTACTTTAGCTTTGTTGCTTAATGGAATAAGTCTCATTGATTTTGCCCCTAGAAATAAAATTTTATAGTGTTCTGAAACATTAATTCGCATTATAAAATAAGTTATCCAGTTCCGCTATTGTTTTAGGTCAAGTTTTTGCTTTTTTCGTCGTAACTGTGACTGGAACTCTCAAAATTGCACAATTATTGTATGGATATTTGGTGGCGTTAAACAAGATTAATACGTTTGTCATATACAGCAATGTTGATCTAATTCAGCACCTGAAAGGGTTGGTGTGTTTCTATGCCTTGATACGATTATTGCAATAATGGCATCGCTCGAACCATTGACGAATTTTGGTGCATTAACGTGTTTCGAGTATAAACAAGCGTTGAGCGTATAGTTGAAACTAGAAAAATAATGATGGCAATGGAGCGCTATCGTGATAAAAGACAGGGGCAGGATGAAGAACGATGAATCTCAGTGGGATGAATACCCATAAGATTGAACGAGAGCTGTGTTTTAGTCACGCTATCGCTATGAATTGTATATAAATATTGGTAAAAATGGATAGGTTGGCTAAACTTACCAATTACAAAGAAGATGTGTGTTTGAAGGCAAAAAAAAGCCCAAAGTGATGAGGTATCACTTTGAGCGATTTTACTAATCTTCTAACACTAACTCACTTTCGTATTCTTCCCTAGATACGTCGCCGCGTTTGCAGCCGTTTAGGGTGTGAAAGCGACGGCGTCCACGAGCCAGTTGAATGTACTTCAACCAAACACGCTCTAACTTGGACTTTGCCTTATGAGGGTGAGACAACACTTTAATGAAGTGTTTTTCTTCTGCATTGATTGGTGCTAGTTCACCAGTTTCAAGTGCAAGCATAGTGTCACCAAACAAGGTTAGGATTTCCTCTTCTGAAAGAGTAAAATCACCCGACTTAGCGAACCCTCTCGGGAATTTAATGGTGTCATAAAAACGTTTTTTTCCGTGTCGGAATTCGGTCTCAGACATATCAGCCTCAGTAATGTGGTTAGATAGAAATTAGTGTTTATTGCTCACGCGAAAATATTGTTAAAAGGCTAAAATAGGAAACAAAATGTTTTTGCCTTTACGATAAACAATCCTAGATCGGCTAGTTAGCAGATTTATTACAGAGATGTATTTGATGGATGTGAAAGTATTTAGAACCTTTCTTGAGGTTGCAAGGGTGCGCCATTTTGGGCGTGCAGCTGAAAACTTGTATTTAACACAAGCGGCGGTGAGTGCGCGGATCAAACAGCTTGAAGGCTATTTTGATACTCAGCTCTTCATTCGTGACCGCAATAACATCAAACTCACATCTTCCGGTGAACGTTTGATTGGTTATGCCGAAGTGATGGTGTCCACCCTACAACAAGCCAAATTTGAGCTGTCGTTAGAGAGTGGTAAAGCCTTGCAGTTAACGCTGGGCGGCACGCCGAATATTTGGGATGCGTATCTGCAAAACTGTTTAAGTGTGGTAACCGACTCTTTTGGTGGTTACGGCTTTATGGCAGAGGTGATGGGGCGCGAGCAACTGAACCGTAATTTGTTAGAACGAACCTTAGATATGGCTTTCGCGTTCGATCAGATCAAAGCAGAAGAGCTGAACTGTAAAAAAGTCGCTGACTTGGTTTTGGTGTTGGTATCAACGCAGCAAGATGATCTGGAATCTGTATTTCAACATAAGTATGTTTATGTGGATTGGGGAACGCGCTTTGGTTCTGAACACGCAGAACGTCACCCTAAAGTGCCAGCACCGTACCTACGTACCTCTACAGCCCGTATCGCCCTCGATTTCATTTTAGAGAAAGGCGGCAGTGCGTATCTTCCGGTGTCTCTAGTCGAACCTTTTATCGATTCGGGTCAGCTGCACAAGGTGAAAGGGGTTGAAGACTGGTATCTCCCAATTTATCTGAGCTACCGTAAAAGCAGTACCTCGGTTGATGCGATCATGCAGGTTGAGAAGTTGGTTAATGAGATTGACCCATCGACGGCTTACACATTGCAGCAAGCCGCTGAACAAGCACCTGAGTAACGGCATTCGCGGTAAGCAGTGGCTTTGCTGATTAGATTCAATAAAAAATGGCTCCCAACTAATTGTATAGTTGGGAGCCATTTTTGTTTTAAACCAGAAATGTACTTCTTTTCGGAACTAGAGATCGTTTCTAATTCCATAAATATCGTTTAAGCCTGGTATGTGTAGCCTTTATTAAAAGCCCTATAGGTTCATTAGATTCTCAATAGACTCTTCAAGAGAGCGTGACATGTACGAATGGATTTGATTGCCATCCGTTGCGTCAATCTCGATCATAGAAATCCCGTTGTCCGCTTTGTCTTCAAGAAAGCTTAGAGACTGCTCGACTGATTGACTGGTGAGAACCTGTTGATTTGATAAAACAATACGACATGTGTGTAGAACCATAGCCTTTTCCTTTTTATATTCGATAGGTCTCTGCATCTTGGCGTGCTAAGTACCGATCGTTGACGTTGTGAGAAGAATGCCCTCTCTAGGTTAAATTTAGTCGAATTGAATAAAATTAAAACCCTTTTTTGTGATTTATCTGACCTTCGCTTCCGAAAGTGGCTAGCGACAATGGTGGTTCACGGTAAACTTTTAGGTATCGGATCAAACGCTATGGTAAGTGGGAAGAGTACGGCATGTCGAAAAAGATCAATCACAACAGCAGCTTAACCAGTGAGCAGTGCCATTTGGCTCGATATGCACGAGATGCTCGCTTTGATGGGATGTTTTTTACAGCGGTGAAAACGACAGGAATTTTTTGTCGCCCGATTTGCCCAGCCACACCACCCAAAGAAGAAAACGTCGAATATTTTTCCCATCAAGCTCAAGCATTGAAAGCGGGATATCGTCCTTGTTTACGTTGTCGACCAGACAGCGCACCTTTTTCGCCGGCTTGGAAGGGCGTCGAAACCACTTTCTTACGTGCGATGCAGTTGATTGATAATGGCGCTCTGAATTCAGGATCTATCGTCGACCTTGCAACGCGGTTAGGTATTTCAGATCGTTATTTACGAACCTTATTCGACAATTACATCGGCGTGTCACCCAAGCAATATAGCCTGTACAGTCAATTGATGTTTGCCAAGCAGTTGCTGCACACCAGTAGCATGAGCATTACTGATGTCGGCTTTGCTAGTGGCTTCAATAGTACGCGCCGTTTTAATGATGCCTTTCAAAAAGAGCTGCAGCTTTCGCCAAGCCAAATTAGGCGAGCGAAGCCAAGTGACACTCAGAGTAATCATATTCAGCTTGGTTTTCATGGACCCTTAGATTGGAACCACTTGTTGAGGTTTTATCGACGAAGAATGATTGAGGGCTTAGAAGGCGTTGGCGAAGATTATTATAAGCGCACGGTAAATGTGAACGGGTCAAAGGGTTGGTTCAAGGCAACTTTAGCCAAAGATAACCGCTTGGATATTGAATTCGAGTTGGATGATATAAGCCAATTAAGAAGCTTGATTGCGAATATCCGCCGTATGTTTGATCTTGATGTCGATATTGCCAAGGTTGAGACGTTCTTTACGACTATCGATCCTAACTTGGTGGCTAAGAGTGGTATCCGTATTCCTGGCGTGTGGAGTGCTTGGGAGGCAGGCGTGAGAGCGATTCTAGGACAGCAAGTTTCGGTAACCGCGGCGATTGGTCAGCTTAACTTATTGGTCAAAGAGCTTTCTGATGAACATGAGAAAGCCAGCTTCCCAACACCAAAACAGATAGCGGACGCTGATGTTAGCTTCTTGAGAATGCCGGGAAGCCGCAAAGAGACCCTAAAGCGTTTTGCCGAATACATGGTCGACAATGAAGCTGAGCATCCTTCCAAATGGATTGAGCTAAAAGGGATTGGGCCTTGGACTATTCAATATGCACTGCTTCGCGGGTTAAGCGAACCTAATCATCTGTTGGTTGGTGACTTGGTGGTGAAGAAGTTTATTGAGCATCGCCCCGCCATCAACACGGAGAGTGTTTCGCCTTGGGGTAGTTACGCTACGTTCCACTGTTGGAATCAGTCTTAATCGGAATACTAAGCTAGGAGATATCATGGACAACCGTTTTACTTACTATGAGAGCCCATTGGGAACCGTGACGTTACAGGCGAACGATGAAGGCTTGCTCGGCCTTTGGTTCGAGACACATACCACCAAGCCGGAACCGTTGGGTGTTCAAGATGATAGCTTTCCGATCTTTGCATTGGCTATCGAGCAGCTTAATCGCTATTTCTCGGGCGAAGCTATTCAGTTTTCTGTGCCGATTGCAGCCAAGGGCACGCCATTTCAGCAGTCGGTTTGGCAGGCGCTGACGACCATTCCTTATGGAGAGACTTGGAGCTATGCACAACTGGCCGATGCGATAGGCAATCCGAAAGCCGTTCGTGCTGTGGGTTTGGCGAATGGCAAAAATCCGGTTTCAGTGATTGTGCCGTGTCACCGTGTGATTGGTAAAAACGGCAAACTGACGGGTTATGCAGGTGGCGTAGAACGTAAACAGCACTTATTGGTGATAGAGGGAAGAGAGCAAGACTAGCAAGCGATTTAGCCATGAGCCTGTCGAGATGCTGGCTGAATATCTCGTACTACTTAATGGTGAAGGCGAGTGGTTCTTAAAATATGACTTTGCATTAAAATCAACGCTTTCTGGGAAATATCGATTTGGTTGCATATTCTTTGACTATGTTCTCTAGGCAAGGATGCCCAAATGAATAGATTCCCCTTACTAATATCTGGCTGCAGCTCTGCATTATTGCTGACAGGTTGTTTAACTGATACCAGCCGACCTTTCGAGGTTCCACAGCTTGCTCTGTTCAAAGGTATGTATGAGAACGCAGATAATGACAGTTATCTACTTTTTGAATCCGGGCAAGTGACTTATCAAACAACGGATAATTCCGTGACTCGAACCTATCGTGTTGATGATGACTTGATCACCATTGAATTCAATTCTGGAAGCAGCCGAACTGACTCTAGACTAGTGATGCGCATTCAACAGAAGGGCGAGATGCTAACTTGCAACCAATGTCCAGCGATACAATTGAGTAACGTCTGGACACTTGTAGATAAGCCTGTGAAAGACAGTTCGAACTAGAAAAGATCTCCGAATTAGAAAAGATCGCCATTAAGCCATAGGTGTGCAGCGATACTGACGGCATAGCCAATCATGATCACTGGCATCCATTTCAAGTGGCCAAAGAAGGTGTATTTGCCATGCGCCGCGCCCATTAACGCCACACCTGCCGCACTACCAATAGATAACAAGCTGCCGCCAACGCCTGCGGTTAAGGTGATCAGTAGCCAGTTACCCATCGACATTTGAGGTTCCATCGATAACACGGCAAACATCACCGGAATGTTATCGACAATCGCAGATAAGATCCCCACCATGATGTTGGCCCAAATTGGATCCCATTGGCTATACATCACGCCAGAGGCAAGCTCCAAGTATCCCAGTAGACTCAAGCCACCTACACACATTACCACGCCGTAGAAGAACAGCAGAGTGTCCCATTCGGCATGGGACACTCTTCGAAATACATCAAAGGGCACGACTGAACCGAGTCGCTTCAATGCCCCCCCATCATTGTTGGCAATCGCCACCGCTTTTTTCTTCGCCAGTGAATTTGGTAAGGTCTTACGCAAGAAATAACCAAAGAACTGTAGATACGCCAGCCCCATCATCATGCCCATTACTGGAGGGAAGTGGAGTACGGCATGGAAAGCAACCGCAGTGCCGATGGTCATGATGAACAACAACACGATGCGTCTTGCACCGCGTTTTAATTCAACGTGCTGATGCACCGTGTCGGGTTGGGTTGTGGGAACAAAGTAAGACATGATCATTGCAGGGACGAGGTAATTCATCACTGAAGGAATAAATAAGGGAATGAATTCACTGAAGCTCACATAACCAGCCTGCCACACCATCAACGTTGTGATGTCACCGAATGGGCTGAACGCGCCGCCAGCGTTAGCGGCTATCACGATATTCACACAGGCTAGGTTAACAAATTTAGGGTTAGATCCTGCGACTTTCAGAACCACGGCGCACATCAATAGAGCTGTGGTGAGGTTGTCGGCGATCGGTGAGATAAAGAAGGCCAGAATACCGGTTAGCCAGAACAGAGAGCGGAAATTAAAGCCTTTGCCCACCATCCACGCTTGCAGCGCATCAAACAGTCTTCTCTCTTCCATGGCGCTGATGTAGGTCATGGCGACGAGTAGGAAAAGTAACAGCTCAGCGTATTCCAGTAAGTTGTGTTCGAGTGCTTGCTTAGCGACTTCAACAAGGTTGTGTTCTTGGTAGATAAAACCAATGATTATCCAGATCAGTCCTGCTGCAAGTAACACTGGCTTAGATTTTCGGAGCTTTAGGTACTCTTCCATCATCACCACGATGTAGGCGACAACGAAAATGGTCAGGGATAGGTAGCCAGCGAATGAGTTGGTGAGCTTGAGTGGTTCTCCCAACTGAGAAGTGGCAGCACCTGCTACCGAAGAAAAGAGTAACAAAGAGAGAACAGCAGAAAGCTGGATACCTAACATGGATTACGCTCCGAAGTTAATAAGTTATTAACACGGGTAAAAGAGTAGACCTAAATAACCATGTGCAGTGTGATAGATATCTTAATAATTCAATAGATTATAGTGAAAAAGAAAGACGGTGGCGAAAGTATTAGCTTTGATGGATACTCCTGGCAACTCAGGCTTAGCATTGATTGCGTCGCTTCAAAGTACTGATGCTGGCGCGGGGCGATCGTTAACTTCTTCTCTTCAGGTACAGTACTGTTCACCCTTCCAGTTATGGATGGTTCTTTGGCGGTAACTTCGTCAATTGGCCTAGCGGTTGCTGTGATGTTTATCTTCAAGTTTGTTGGTGCAATACATAGGACGTATTATGGGACCAATTGGTATTGAAGGTCGCTATATTCCAGTGATGATCGCGATTTCAGTATTGAATGCCTTTGGTGCAATGTTCTTGATGAACATTATTTTGTAACGTGACTTTGAACGGTTAGTTGCGAACAGCTTTCAGACGTTACAAAAAAGGAAACCCCGTTTGGCTTTCATCAAACGGGGTCTATTCTTTTCGTAGCCATCCTGCTACTGCGCGTTACTTATCTTTCAATAGGTAACTGGTGCTCCCTGCATCGTTCCTTGACGTGGCTAAATCCTTTAACCTATCCAATTCATCGCCGTCCTAGCGGTGTCCTTGCAAACTCATCATCCTGATAAGCGACTCTATCCTAGAGCATAACTTCCTTGCTGATAACTCATCCTAAGCCATCAAATCTTCATCCTGAAGATACCTAATCCGTTAGGCTTTTTCCTGTTCCTGCCAACTCCCTGTCGACATGTGTATTAAACACTGCAGAGGCTTTGCTCACAATCCACCTCAAGAAATAAATGTACCCGCTGATCGAAAGAAATATGCGTGGATTCATACAAAACAAGGGCTTGGGTTTGTATTTTAGGAATTTTCTGCGAAGCTTGATTGTGATCTCTTACGTTCGGTGTGAGAGATCTCTTACAAGTGCTCGGGCGCGATTTTCATTTTATCTCGGCGGGTGTTGTCGAACAGATAACAAAGAACACTGAGTAAACACAAAATAATAGGGAAATATGATGGTTACAGCACTTTACGCAGCCTTGCTGACGGTCGTAATGATTTGGTTAGCGATAGAGGTGATCAAGCAAAGGCGAATCAATCTTGTTGCTCATGCTGATGGCGGTGTCGAGTCGTTACAGATAGCACGTTCGGCACAAAGTAACGCGATGGATTACATCCCAATCACCGTGATTTTGATGGGATTGTTAGAGATGAATGGTGCCGGTGTGTGGCTGATTCATGTCATTGGTGTGGCGTTTATTCTGGGGCGAGTGATTCACGCTAAAGGGATCTTAGCGAAGAATTTCAAAGGCAGAAAAGTGGGTATGGTGTTAACGCTTATCTGCATGATCTCTTTGATTGTCCTAAACTTAGCTTACCTACCTTTTGATAAAATGTTCTAGGGAGCATTATGGCATTGCGCCTTCCTCCTGCTTGGGCGATTGTCCTTGCAGGCTTGATACTCAACATCATGGCGATTGTCATGTCGAGCTTGGTGTTGGACAAAATTGAAGCGGAGAAATCGGAATACAACGATCGCAAATACGGCAATGTGTACTCAATACAGCTTGCTTGGAATACGATTGAGACCCTAGAGCGCAAGCGTGAAGCGATTTTGATTCACCTTGATAAACTAGAAGCGGTGCAGCCGACCACGGTTCTCGACGAAGCACTGCGTGGGCAACTTAGGCGTTGGGTGAGTAGCGAAGTGCCAAGTATCTCTTTGGCTCACTTACCGAAACTGATGATGCTGATAAACAGTGCACAAGAAGCGCAACGAACTCGAATCGATGACTACTATTTGGATAACCTGACCTTGGTTGAGTTAATCCAAAGGCTTGATGAGAAAATGGCTTTCTATAAGAACATCGCCCTGTTTCTTCAAGTATTTGGCTTGGCGCTTATCTTAGCTCGCGATCTCGCTAGAAGACCTTAATCTTTAACCTTACTTCGTTCATTTACTTATCGACTTGTACCGTTAGCGAGACTCGTTTGGCAGGTTAGGGTGCTGTTGGCCTTGGTACTTTGGTAACTGTTCTTTTAGCCCCTTAAACGTGCTCAGTGCACTGCCTATCGATAACTTGTTCATCAACCAATTTGGCAAGATGCCACCTGCGTTCGCATACGCGGTGTAGTTGATGTAGGTATTGCCATTAGTCAGCGGTTGCAGCGTCCAAAGAGCGTCCACATCGTAGATTCGAATGTACCCCGACTCTTTCGCCAAATAGTTCGATGCATCCTTTATCGACAAGACAAACTGACCATCTTCAATGCTGTATTTTGAGTAGGTCACCATGTCTCGATCTCTGGCAGGCCACGGTGCTTTGAATTGGGTATAGACGATGTTTTCATCTTCAGATATCTGCATCAACACACGGCTTTGCGATACATTATCTATCCAGTTTGGCACGTTCTCACTGTCTTCCAATAACAGTAAAAAACCGGAGTAAGTGGTGGGCGTTTGCATCTGTGCTCGTATTTCGACCAAGCCTTCGCTGTGTGGCCTTTTATCAATCATGATGCCATCTTCACTTTTGACGAACTGCCATGGGTTGGCATAAGTCAGTGTCGATAGGGCGCAGAGGCCGAGTACCAAAATCTTAGGTAATGTCATTATTCTTCCATAAAAAGAAAAGCTTATCTGCTAGGAGTATAGAATAGAAATGGACTTAGTAGGTGTTGCCAATCGCTTTGGGTTGGCCTCTTTGGGGAAAATCCCAATGAAAACGGAAGCGTTCGGTCGCTTCCGTTTTATTCTTGGGCAATGGATAAGCGCTGTAGGCTAGAGCTTATAGGCTTCTACGGTTTTGATGGTTGTCCAGTTGCTGTTGGCGTCTTGGATGAACTCTTGTGTATTCTCCAGCCAGCGTTTCTGAACCGATTTGTCTAAGTTCAGATACAACTTTCCATCTTCCATCTTCCACCTTCCAAGCGAGAGGGTCGGTTTCAAACTTCTTACCCATGGCTACTCCAAACGCGCAGTAACCGCCATATTGAGGGGCATAGGCTTCTGGATTGGCTCGAAATTCATCTCTGTTTTTACTGCTCGCAAAGTTATAGATCGCATTCTTATAGGTCGCTGTGAACTCAGATGTGCCTTTTACTGGACCTTCATTGGCAAAGTAAGCGACAGGATCATAGCCTTTAATTGCGAGGTTATTGCTGTCGACACTCATATCAAGGTCTGCTGCCATTAACGAAAAGCTGGTGCCTAGTAACGCGGCCATTAGAGTGATTTTTTGACTGGTCGATTTCATGTGTGACATATCAAGTTCCTTGTCAGTGTTGGTTATCTTGTTTGAAATAATTTAGCCCACTCGTCCGGTCTATAGAGGGACAAAAGAACTAAAAACTAAGCGAATCGTTCGGAGGATGCATGGATCTGCTTTCACAACTAATGGAACACTTCTCGATACGCACTGGCGTTTTCTATTCTGGAAACCTGTGTGGAGTATCGTCATTTAACGCGCAACAAGGTAAAGAGGGCCACCTTCATGTATTGAGCGCGGGGGAGTTGAGCTTGTCTAGCGCTCACACGGAACACAGGCATTTGTCGCAGCCTTGCATTGTTTATTTGCCGAAATAGCGTCACTGGCCGCGATGTCTCGTACTCAGTTTATTGAAGCGTTCAAACGGGAAGTGGGTGAAACGCCGGGAGATTATGTGCAAAAGTGGCGAGTCTCTGTTGCTCAATCTCTGTTATTGCAAAATAAGCCGATCAATTGGGTCGCTGATGAAGTGGGTTACAATAGCTATTCAGGATTCTCACGTGTTTTTCAACATGTTGCCGGAGTGTCGCCGCGCCTTTAGCTAAAGCAAAATGCGTCGTGAAGCGCTGGCCATCCCTACCTGCAATATGGCTATTGGCATCAGGCTGGCCTATGTTTTAGCGGAAATTGAGCGTAGTTTGTTCATTTCTCGAATGACGGTGTAAAAAGGTGGACTTTATTAGCTCGTTGTAACATCCTGCCCGTCCTATTTTATCAGACATCAATGAGACGAAGTGCCTGCTGAGCATTATTCAGCCTCCCGTATCTCATTAAAGTATTAAGGAGTTCAACTTGAACCTATTTGTAAGAGACCTTACCGTTATCGATTCTTCATACATCTGTGAACACAGAGGGGTCGTAGGAGATAGTTGGATTTTAGATGTCACCATGTCTGGTGAACTTAATGAAATGAGCATGGTGCTGGATTTTAGTAAGGTCAAAAAGCAGATCAAACAGTTGGTTGATCAACATGTTGACCACCGCTTACTGCTGCCAATGAAAAACTCTGCAATCGTGCATCAAGCAAGCAAAGCCGGTTACTCTAAGGTAGATGTGTTGCGCGGTGACAAGAGCCTGCACCTGCACTGCCCTGATGAAGCTTACTGTCTGATTGACGCTGAAGCGATCACCATCGAGAGTGTGACCGCTCATGTTTATGATATTCTTCGCGACAACCTTCCAAGTAACGTCACAGGGTTAGAGATTACCCTTCGCCATGAAAACATTAATGGTGCGTTCTACCACTATACTCACGGTTTGAAAAAGCATGATGGTAACTGCCAGCGCATCGCGCATGGTCACCGTTCTCCAGTTGAAATTTTGGTTGATGGTCAACGCGACGAACAACGCGAGCAGGCATTTGCTCAGCGTTGGGAAGACATTTATTTAGGTTCTAAAGAAGACCAAGTTTCAGTTTCATCACTTAACCTGAGTGAAAACGCGAACAGTGTTAATGATGAAAGTCACTATGGCTTCCGCTACACCGCGCCACAAGGCGAATTTGAGCTAGCGATTGCTAAGAGTGAGACGGAAATTTTACCGACAGATACCACGGTGGAATTACTTGCTGGCTATATTGCGGATCAAGTTGAACCGAGCCTAGCAGAGAACCAATCACTACAAATCGTCGCTTATGAAGGTGTTGGTAAGGGCGCAATGGCGTTCCGATAACACTTCAACGAGTGAGAAAGTATCGTTACTGACATGATGAAATAAAGGCAAGATAATCCGTTATCTTGCCTTTACTTTTTGTGACTCTTTAAAACTGATTTAGCTGATGATGTTAGGCACAAACACTAACGAAGCAGCACGCGTTGCAGTGGTGTTTTTTCGATTCCAACAACCAACCCGAAGCTCAACAATACGGTGCCAAGAAATACCGTAACGTCTTTTGCCAATTCCGTAATGCCTAAAACTCCACAGACATTGAACAACACGATAATGATCAGCAAATGGCTGACGTAGATACCTAGCATGCGATTTGAAATGGCGCGAACCCAAGCGTAGTTACCCATGTTTGGATTTGCTAAAAGCCACATGAACACGCCCATCCCCCATAGCGCCGTGCCAAACAAGAAATCATTCATGTTGAATCCGACGTCGAACGTGGTGAGCCATGATGCCTCAGCAAAATGAATCAACATGCCTAACGCTAATAACCCCAACGCTTTAGTTGATGACACCTTCCATTGATTCTGACGAATAAGGAAACCTAAGGTCACCATTAACGTGCTAAAGAACGGGCCATTACGCGTGAAGAAAGGTGCTTCTAACCCGGTTAGCGTTGCGTAGCTGCCCGCTAAAACACCATAAACGTAAAGTACAATGGCCGCTGGTAATAGCAGTTTGTCGAGTTTCATTTCGACTATCAAAGCGATGATCAAAACTGCACAAACCAGAGCGGGAATAAACCATAAATGAACCAATCCACCCTCTAAGAAAGAGTTAAGTGGCGTGTTCATTAAGAAACCCCAATAGCCTTGGCGCTCACCTAGGTAACCAAACTCTTCTACCTTCGCGAGGTTGAATGGCATCACTAAGCAAATGATGCTCCATGCTAACCAAACCTTAAGCAGTGGTTTAGAGTAATTAATGACGGTTTGCCACGGGGAGGCAGTCAGCTTGGGCTGAATAAGATAACCGGAAATTAGGAAAAACAGAGGTACCGCAAAACGAGCGGTTTGGTTGAGTACATAACCGATCCAAGGCACTTCATCTATTTGCCAATAAGTGAGTGCCATTTGACCGTGTAAACCAATGATCGCCAAGATAGCAATCACTCGGCCTAACTCGATACTGGCGATGTGTTGTGAAGGCGTATGTTGAACGGAAGACATATCAGATCTCTTAGTAAAATTTTTACGAAATCTAGCAGTCTTTATGCCCAACCAGTTAGTCCTAAATCAAGGCTTATGACCTTTGTTTCAAGGCTAGTGTCGGTTTTTTGAAGCCTGTCGCAGCTATATTAAATCCATTGCAGTAAGTACAAAAATACCGAGAGTACAAGTGATAAGAGAAACAACAGTAGTAAGCGCGATGATGTTAGCCGCCAGTGTTGAGTTTCCTCCCATCGCACGAGCCATAACGTAGCTTGCCGCTGCCGTTGGTGCCGCGCTCATCAAGAAGATAAGCCCGAGATCGAGCCCTTCAAATCCTAAGTACCCAGCCGCCAATGTAATCAGTAACGGTGAGGCAATTAACTTGTAGCTAGAGGCAAACCACGTCGATAACTTTTCTTGTTTGAGCGAGCTGATATCGAGCGACCCACCGGTACACAGCAGTGCTAAAGGCAACGTCATGTTGGCAAAATATTGACCAGCATCAGTGACCATTTTTGGGATAGGAATCGAAAGTGCATAGAAGACGACCGCTAAGAAAATAGCGATGATCAATGGGTTTTTGGTAATCGACTTAGCGATCACTTTAATCGCTTTCGCGCCTGTGTCTTCGCCTTTGGGTGTCAGTGCAATTACGGCTTGAATGTTATATAGCACGGTTAGGGATGCGACATAGATAGCCGCCAATGCCACGCCTTGGTTACCATAAATATTAGCTACATAGGCGAGGCCGATGATCGCGGTATTAGCGCGGAATCCACCTTGGACAATCACACCTTGATCTTTCGAACCTTTAAATACTAACTTGGTCGAGAAAATCGTGAACAAGAAAAAGATAAAGTTAGCGATGACGCCAAAGGCAACTAACGCGCTACTGGCTGAAAAGTTGTGATTCGATTGAACAATACTCAGAAATAGCATCGCGGGTAGGGTGACTTGAAAGACCACCTTAGATGCGACATCAATGAAATTGTCGTTGATTAAGCCGATTCGTTTGAGCATCACACCAAGAAACAGCATTAAACAGATAGGGCCTGTTACTGACGCCGAAAACGCAAACTGTTCCCAAAGTGTGTTCATTGTTTTTCCTTTGTTAGTCGATTTCAATTTCCTTTGAATACTGTCGCATTTTTCCACAATTCTTTGAGAAGAGAAATTGAATCCCAATAGATAAGTAAAAATCTTTGAAAAAAAGAACGAACGTGCTAAAAATAACGTATCAGATTTATCCTTGGTGAATAATGAGTAAAGGAAAGATAACCAAAGAGTATATTTTGAGTCATGCATTCGCACTTGCGAGTGAAAACGGGCTTGAGAGTTTGACGATTGGCGAATTAGCCAAACAGTGTGGCATGTCTAAGAGTGGCTTGTTTGCACACTTCAACTCTAAAGAAAACCTGCAACTCTCTGTACTCGAGTATTCCAACGCCATATTCACTGAAAGAGTCATCATTCCGGCGAGAGAGTTGGGCGACGGTGATATTGAAGCCAAGCTGAAACAACTGCTCGATAACTGGCTTGGCTGGAACCATTCGTTCCAAGGCAGCTGCATGTTTATTGATGCTTGGAAAGATGCAGGCAGCGAAACTTCTGTGATTCAGAAGGCACTGCAGAAAACCATTTCAGTGTGGATTGATTACTTGACGATTCAGGTAGAAAAAGCGGTTGAAAGCAAACAATTCAGAGCCGATTTAGACCCGAAACAGGCAACCTTCGAGTTGTACGGTCTCTACTTAAGTGCGAACTTGTTCTACTCATTACGGGGCCAACAAGCCAGCCACACTCATTTTTGGAGTGGTGTAGAGCGCTTAATCGCTAGCTGGAAAGAGGTTTAGCTCGCAAAGCATCTGAGTTTTGTTTAACTAAGGCTTATAAGAAATTTTAAGAGAAGTGGCGGCAAGCAGCCATAAAAAGCGCTATCGCCATTTTTTACACTAACAAATAGCACGGTCGTTCGATTTTTAGGGCCGAGCTCGATCCGCCAATAATGATGGCGATACAAGGAACGGTCATGAGTGACAAAATCTATTTCAATACATCGAACAAATTCAGCTTCAAGCGTAGCTTGATTGGCGCTACAACCAATCTGCACTACATTTTAGCGCCGAGTCATGCAAAGAAAACGGCACGTAAACTGCTGCTCACTCCGATGCGTACCGAGCAAAAAAACGCGGATCCACAAGGGCTTATTAAGAGTGAAATCAAAGGTCGTGATGGCGTTTTGAAAACTTACTCTTTGGGTACGGGGCCCGTTTGGGTACTGACCCATGGTTGGTCTGGCACCGCGAGTCAATTCTTTCCTTTAATGGAACACATCGCTGCTAAAGGTTTTACTGCAATGGCTTACGATCATCCTGCTCATGGTGGCAGTGATGGCGTACATGGTCATATCCCAGCGTTTGTGAATGGTTTGGAAGCTGTTCTCGATTCGGTGGGTGAAGTAGCAGGTTTAGTTGGTCACAGTATGGGCACGGCTTCTGCGTTGGAATGTAAGCACGTTAAATTGGAAAACAAGCCACTATTGCTGATTGCACCTGTACTGGATTATCTAGAAAACCTATTTGGCAGCGTCGCACGTTCTGGTTACTCAATGAAACTGTTTGAGGCGGTAGTTGGAGAAGTCGAAGAGCAGTTTAACTATCCAATTCAGTCTGTTGATCCCTATGGAAAGCTAGCGCTTCGTGAGTCTCAGACGATCATTGTTCATGATGAGCAAGACAAGTTTACTAAGTTTGATGTGTCTCAGCGAGCAGCTAATGAAATGGGTCGCGTTACCTTGATTGCGACTCAAGGCCAAGGTCACGGGCGAGTGATGAAGTGCCCACAAGTGTTTGAGAGCTTTGATAACTTAATTGGCTAAGCACAACGAGCGCAAGTCAGTAGGACGCCAGTAAAAAGATCCTAAGCTCAAAGCTAAGAAAACAAACATTAAAAAGGCCAACCAGACATTATCTGGTTGGCCTTGCTTTTAGGTGCTTAGTTGGTGTTTAGCTCAATCCTATTTTTAGTTAGCACAGCTTGCTGAGCCGATCTCTTTCCACACGCCCCATTGGCCTGTCGTTGTTGGATCTTCACCGGTTGTCCACCATTTCGCTTCCCAAACCTTACCGCCTTGAGTCACTTGGTCGCCACCAGTGTAAACCGCGCCTGAATCCCAAGCGTTAGTACACGTACTGCCGCCTGTGGTTTTCTTAAGAACTTTCACTGAAGTAGCTGCTACCGATGTCTCTGTGCCATCGCTGACTGTTACAGAGAAGTTCAGCGTTGTATCTTTCGTGTATTCCGCTGCGACAAAGCTCACTGAAGAACCTTGAACCGTTGCATCAATACCAGCAGGTACATCCCATGTGAAGGTCAATGTGTCTTGGTCTGCATCGCTTGAAGCCGAAGCATCAACCACGACTACATCACCCGCATTAACTTCAGCCGGAGCCGTAACCACTGCTACTGGTGCTGTGTTTACTGGGCCTGTATCTTTAGGGCTTACTGTTACAACAACGGTGTCAGTAGAAGTAGCACCTTCGTTGTCCGTTACCGTTAGGCTGAAGGTTAGTGTTTCTTGCTGAGCGACTTCAACAACATCGAAGCTTACAACAGCCGCATTCGCGTTCGCCAGTGTTACTGCTGTACCGCCGACTTGAGACCAAGCGTAGCTCGCGATTGTACCGTCGCTGTCTTTTGAAGCGCTGCCATCTAGAGAAACAGAAGCTGGGCCTTCAACCGATTGGTCTGCGCCTGCAGCTGCCGTTGGTTTACGGTTTACAGGATCTGTTGTACCGCCAGCAAGGCCTTCATGCATTGCGTTGAGGATGTCGCCGTTGTCTGCATCAATTTCCCAAGAGAATAGACCCGCAAGGCCAAGGCTACGAACGTACGCGCCTTTTGCTTTTACCGAGCGGTCATCATCAAATGTGATCAGCTGACCTGAAGTGCGGTTCCAAACGTAAGGCGCTTCTGCCAATTCGTCGTAGCCATATTCGAAGCCGTTGATGCCTTGGTTATTCGCTCCAAGCATGTTTGCTTTAATGCCTTTGTAATCAATAACGCCATCTTCCCATACGCCTTGCGCAGAGCTACCTTTCAGTTTGCCGTTACCCACCCCTGTCATAGGGTCGCTAGGATCGGTGAGTGATGATGGTAATACGCCTTCCCAGCCACGACCGTACATCGCTGTACCAACCACAAGTTTGTTCGCTGGAACGCCTTGTTCAAGTAGCAATTGGATGCCGTTGTCTGTGGTGTAAGCTGGGCCTGTGTACTGTTCGCCATTTTCATCAAGGCCTGTGCCATCACATTGACCAGGACGCATGAAGTTACCGCAGTTTAGTGCTGTTTGGTGACCTAACACGTTGTTCCAACCGCCGTAGAAGTCGTAAGTCATTGCGAAGATGTAATCCATGTATTGGATAGCATCGCCGTAGTTCACGTCTTCAATCTTATCGTGACCAACACCGATCGCAGAAGTGAGCTCGTAAGTACGACCGTTTTCCGCTTCTAGCTCATCTAGCATCACGCGAAGTTCTGCCATCAGTGCAATGTAAGCTGGGCCGTCATTTACAGGATCACCAAGGTCTGGAGCAGCACCGCCACCACCAGGGAATTCCCAATCGATATCCACACCGTCGTAGAATTTCCATGTGTTAAGGAATTTCTTAACAGACGCTACAAAGGTGTCACGGTTGGCTTTAGTTGTGAAATCAAAGAACGGGTCAGACAGCGTCCAGCCACCAATCGATGGGATGATCTTCAAATCAGGATTACGCTGTTTGAGCGCCATCATCATTGCGTAGTTACCCTTGATCGGTGAGCTGTATTCGTGTCCCGCTTGAGGGAAGCTTTTCTGGAAAGCCGCCCAAGGGTCATGAATCACCACTTCGTAATCGTTAACACCCTGACAAGCTGTCATGAGGGCGTTGTAGCTGTTTCCACCTACCGATTTTACTGATTCGTTAGGACCACAAATTGGGATGAAGCCGTAAAGGATGTGGGTCAAGTTATCAGCAGGTAGGTTATCTACCGTGTAGTCACGACCATAAATACCCCACTCAACAAAGTAAGTACCGACTACCGTATTTGGATCTGTGTTGTATGACTTGTTGTTTGGATCCACATTCATCGCAAGTGGCGCTAAGTGTGCGCCATCTGTATCGGCAATCGTGATTTTAGCGGGTGCGCTTTTGCTACAACCTGTTTCGTCACACGCTTCTATTTCCATTTCGAATAAGCCGCCTTGGCCATATTCGAATGAAGCCGTGGTTTGGCTGCCAGTGATTGGGCCAGTGGCTACTTTAACGCCATCAAAGTAGATGTTGTACGTGTTTCCTGACGTTCCGCTCCATTGGTTGAACTTAACGTCGACCTTCGCTTGGTCGTGATATTTCACCATCTGGTTGTAGCCAGAGGTGGTTTCCATCGCGAGTTCAATTTTAGAAAATTGCAGGTTGTTGGAACCGTACATGTCGATGCTAGGTGCTGTTGGAGCAGCTAATGCTGTACCAGATAGCGCTAGAGCAATGCTTGCAGCACAGGTATTTATACGAATCATACTATTTCTCTCATTCCTTGAAGATTACGAGAACTCAATGGCCCCATAAACGGCTCCAATCAGTTTTGAAGGAGCTTCCCAGTCAGTATTCGAGAGAGTTTTAATTTCATAACTGAAAATAAATCCGTTTTCGATGGACAACTAAAAAATTGTATCTTGTTACAATTCTGTTGCTTAATGAATGAGAGGCTGAGTCCATGTTTTATAAAATAAAACATCCTTCAGTAGGAAAATCTCACAAGTGAAAATTCACGACATGAAGTTATGAAAAGGTGCGACAAACTATAAGAAAATACTGTGGATTGAAGCTGAATCACAAAGTGAAGTATGTTGAGCGAGCGGGGTCGATCGACGGGTAAACTTGAAGACGAATGCTTATGGCAGTATGGATAAGAGGGTTATCTTTTGAATTGCTCAGCTAAGGAAGCGCGTCGTTGTTGCATGACACTATGGGTATCACCAGTCGCAGTATCTTCGTAGCCTTCTTTAATAAATTGCTGAGATGGTACGCTTGGCTCTAATCGCTTTAAGCGAGGCGAATCGTAAGTACCACTGATGGTGTAAACGGTGGTTCCAGAGCCAGTGTTGATCGTGACGATCTTCCCGTCAAAATCGAATGAGGTAGCGATAAGACGATGATTCATCATCACACCGTTTTCTGAAAGTGTCAGGATGTCGGTGTTGTAAGGTGGCGCCGCAATCTCTATCCATGTGCCATAGACGTTGCTTGGGCTGACAGATTGCTGGTGGGCTTGGTAAGCAAAATAGCCGGCGGTGAGGGCAACCATAAAGCCAGCTAATAGGAAGCTGTAGAGTAACGAGTTGGCAAATAGATCTCTGCTTTTAGTCGGCTTTTTTGCCATTATCTCTTCATTTTTCGACTGATATTGTTTTAGATTCTATTAATTAAAACCTTAGTTTGCAAAAATTGTTCTAAGAGTTAGAAGCAGGATCGAATGTTCTAATAAATGTGGTTGCGTTAGTGGTTTTTAGCCTTGCTCCTCAGTATTTACGCTATCAATGAAAGCGAACTCCAGAAATGCTTAAGCTATGCGTATTTATTTCTTGTAGGAAAGTCTCGAATTGGTTAAAACAATTATCACCTAAATTTACGCATAGGCTTACTCGGTGAGCTCAATAATTGCAATTTGAAGATAACAAGGAAGTACAATGATTAAAGAAAACACATACTTTGAAGGTGGCGTTAAGTCGTTAGCGTTTAACCAGTCTGGTGCTGATGTGAGTGTTGGTGTAATGGCGGCTGGTGAGTACACTTTTGGTACTGCGGCTCCAGAAAAGATGACCGTTGTTAAAGGTGCTTTGATTGTAAAGCGTGTTGGCGATGATGATTGGACGACATACCAATCTGGTGAGTCTTTTGACGTTGCGGGTGACTCTTCATTCGACCTACAGGTAAAAGAAGCGACAGCTTACCTATGTGAGTATTTGTAATCAGATCTAAATTTGTTCAATCAGGGCATCGTTTGTCTCTGATTGAATAGAAAAAAACCACGCTCTAGGAGCGTGGTTAAATAAGTGATAGTAACCGGCAGTGGATAGTGTCACTTGTTTTTGTAGTCATCAAATGGATGACTAAATCGTTGTTCGTTGCAAAATCTCTTCAATCTTCAAAGCTCAAAGCCAAGACATCAGTAAGTCTCAAACACACCGTTGTTGTAGTCTTGAATTGTCTGTTCAATCTCTTCCATCGAGTTCATGACAAACGGGCCATAATGCACAACCGGCTCATTAATCGGTTCACCAGAAAAAATCAGTACCCCTGAATCTTCCAAGCTACCCAAAGACAGCAAGTCAGCTTTGGTGAGCAGGGCAAGTTGACCTTGGTTGATCACTTTGTCGCCGATCTTAATACTACCCTTGTACACGTAAGTCATGGCATTGTGATTAACATTAGTCCCTAACGTGACTTTTTGCCCAGAATGAGAGCGCCAATCCGCAACGCTTAATGGCACACCTGTTTTCTGTAATGGACCCTGCGCTCGTAAAGCCTCTGAATCCTTGTCAGTTTGGTTGTGCAGTTCAAACCCTCCGGCAATCACTCTTAACAAACCACTTTGTTCACTTTGATGCTCCGCGATGCTTTCACTTTGGAAATCGTGATACTGAGCTGGCTGCATTTTGTGTGTCGCAGGTTGGTTTATCCAAATCTGAAAACCATGCAGCGCACCTTCTTCCATCATTGGCATTTCGCTGTGAATGACACCACGGCCTGCGGCCATCCATTGAGCGCCACCGCTGCGTAGCTCTCCAACATTCCCCATATGGTCTTTGTGTTGGAAGTGACCTTGGAGCATGTAAGTGAGCGTTTCTATCCCACGGTGAGGATGTGGAGGAAAGCCGCCAACATAGTCTTTGCTTTCATCCGACTTCAGTTCATCAATCATTAAAAATGGAGAGAAACGTGCGTTATTAAAACCTGCGAGTCGTTGGATTTTGACGCCATCACCATCTGAGGTGGCATGTGCTGTAATCACATGATCTACTGCTCTTACATTCGTCATTTTGAAACCCTCATAAACTTGAATAGCTGTAGTTTATGTAATTTGATTTAAAAAGAAGATGGCACAGCGTTGAGTGACTTATTCGAAAATCTTGAACAGGTAACAATATGAAATTATGTCTATACTCAATAGATAGTATATCGCCAAGGAGGCCGCTATGGCAGTTCAGCAAAAACATGGCGAAAGGCATGGTCGGATAGGTTTTGATAACGACTTTACAACGGAGCAAAGCCAGCGCTTTACAGAGGTTGCAAACAGCGCAGTTAAACGCCGCGTGAAAAAACGTGAGATAGAAGCGCCGTTTATTCAGTCAGCTAAGCAAGCCGCTTTTAAAACCGTGGTGAGGCGACCTAAAGGGAATAACCCAAACCGAACACGTCAAGTCATATGGATTATTATGATCGGGTTAGTGAGTCTTTGGCTTATGTACCTTGCAGGTTAGCAGCGCCGCTCCGTTATAGGAATGGCTAGCGTTGGCGCGTTTTTAATAGCGTAACATTGTTCCCTTCGATCTTCGCTTCAAAGCAATCTTCAAGTTCAGATGAATCCGGTGCTGAGCTAACAAGGCTCGTTGGTAGTTCTTCTATCAGGGTCGATACTGGGTTGTCGTGATAATAAGCATATCGGTTTTTTCCTGAATGCTTGGCAACATACATCGCTTTATCAGCACATCTCGTCAGCTCATGTAATTCTTGGGCATCTTGCGGATACAAAGCAACCCCAACACTTAACGTCAATTCCTTGATTCTCTCGTTTGTTTGGCAGCCGCTTTCGAACAGCCCGCAGATCCTATCTAGAATGCCGTCTAGATCTTTACGAGTTGGCACATCGTAGAGCATCAGAACAAACTCGTCTCCAGCAAAGCGCGCGATGGAATAATCGTATTCATGGCTTTTTCTGTCTCTGGTTCGAATGTTGTTGCTCAAGCGATTGGCAAAATGCTGTAAGACACTGTCTCCCACATCGTGCCCGTAGCTGTCGTTAATGCCTTTAAAGTCATCTATATCCAAAAAGACCAATGCCGTAAGTGATCGCTCACTATCCACGGTGGCTAGTTTTTCTGTCGCCCAGCGTTCAAAGCTCCAACGGTTTGCCAAGCCGGTTAACTGATCTCTGTAAGCGAGATCTTCAATGCCTTCTTTATACAGGCGTTGAATATAACTGACGGCTTTTGTGTAGTAATAAGCGGACGTGTGACACACCAAGCTCATGGTAAACAGGCTAAGAATAAACCGATGTGTGCTGTTAAATGGCAGAGAAAAGTTATTGGGCATTGCCGTAATTAAGGTGCTGATAAACAAACAAAATGAGGTGCTGAAGATGATTCCAATTCTGAAGTCATTGATAAAAATCACCGCCGCCAGAATAGGGTAGAGCCAAAGAATTCGGTCAGGAATGGCGTGACTGTACAAAAATAGGATGACCCCTTGAACCAGTAAAACACCGCTCAGGATCAATTCTGAATACTCAGGGTTAATGACTTTTCTTACGTAAAATGCATTGGAGATAGCGATAAGTGCAAAACACAGTTCGAAAACCGACAGCGTGTAATGTTGGCCTTGGAAGTAAGCCCAAGTATAGAAAATGAATAACGCAGCGGCAGTCAGTGAAAAGGAGTGGACAATTTTTTGCTTGCGGGTGGATCGTATGTCCGCCATTTCTTCTAGGTGCCTGCCGACGAGCCTTTTCATGTGATCTGTGCCAAAGTTTTTGATAATGGTGTTAATAGTAGATTAAATAACAAGCTATGCAGAGGCTTAGATGTCTATTTAGTGTGACTACTATCAAGGTTTCATATGAAAGGCTGTTCAATCAATTCCAAATAGTGATGTATATCACCGATGGTGCTGGTCATCTCTAGAAGATTAGATTTAAGCATCAAACTTGTAACCGTTGTTTGATCTTTATCTACTTGCTTTCCAGAGAGTTACTCCACATAGTTTGTAAACGACCAAAATTAAGAAAGGCTCATTATGTTAATTACCTTTAGTTGTAAAGCTCATGCTAGTGTCACGATGTTTGGTGAAGTCGGCCTCCAGTTCATCAAGATGCTTGGGCATAGCGGCTCCATCCCAGGTGCTATGGATGCTTCAGAGGTTCCTCAAGCTCTGGAGAATCTACGTGCTGCTATTGCAGCAGAGCAGAGCAAGTCCGTAGAGCATGAAAATACTGATGACGACAATGAAGAAGAGGTGGTTGAAGCGCCTGTTAATATCGGTAGTCGAGCGTTCCCACTGGTTGAATTATTAAAAGCTGCCATCAAAGATGAATGTGAAGTAATGTGGGAAGACGGTAGCGGCAAGCGACTGTAGTACGATTCACGCGAAACGTAACAAGCCTATTGAATCTATTTTAATCAGAATGAATGCTGAACCAGTATCGGACACACCATGACCATGGAGTTTTATGGTGATGAACCGATACTGGTGTTTTTTTAGTGAAGTAATCCACTCGTTTCTGTTTATTTACAAGGTTCGTCAGCCCTGAAATGAGTGACTTTTGTTATCGTAATATCAATCCATAACAGACCGTAAACAAAGTGATGCTGTTCACGCTTTCTTGACTCCCAATTCTGAACTAAGAATTTTTCCTAGTTATTCTAAGACCCTCTCTCATGCGGTCGATTTTTAGACTCCTTATTATTTCACGGTCAACTAACAAACAATGTATGGCCGCAATTATGCCGTGCAGACCTCACAAAAAATAAGAGAGTTCACAATGTTAAAGTTCCTAGATCAGGTTCGAAAACCGACGTTGGATCTTCCGGTCGAAACTAGAAGAAAAATGTGGTTTAAACCATTCCTACAATCTTACCTCGTCGTGTTCATTGGTTATCTAACCATGTATTTGATCCGTAAGAACTTCAATGTCGCGCAAAACGACATGATTTCTACTTATGGATTATCGATGACGGATCTAGGTCTTATCGGTCTGGGTTTCTCTATCACTTACGGTATCGGTAAAACCGTCGTTTCCTATTATGCCGATGGTAAAAACGGCTTTGTTTCCTAAATCAG